>JAUWPC010000192.1 GCA_030611815.1 Desulfobacteraceae bacterium | reverse complement strand
AAACTATTATATATCGGAACTTTGGTATATGCAAGTTAAATCGGAATATTTCCAACTTAATCCCTCTTCATCCACCCATGCACTCTACCCTTCGTCCGGCAACCGTTTTAGTGACTTCAAATGCCTTCTTGTAAGGTCCTGGTAAACGGACAGACCGTTTGAAATCCGCTCCAATTGCTCCTGGCTGATCTCTTTGATTACCCTTGCGGGTGACCCCATGACCAGGCTGTTTTCTGGGATTTCCTTGTCAAAGGGGATAAAGCTTCCCGCCCCGATAAGGCATCTGGAGTTGATCTTGACGCCGTCTGAAACAACGGAACCCATTCCCACGAGAACATTGGAGCAGACCTCACATCCGTGAAGAATACAGCCGTGCCCCACATGTACGTCCGGATGAACTATGGCTGGTTTATCCGGGAAGGTGTGAATCACGCAGTTTTCCTGGACATTGGAGCCACGCCCCACCCTGATGTAACCGATATCCCCCCTCAGGACAGCGCCCGCGCCAATATAACACCCTGCTTCGACGATCACATCCCCGATCAGTACCGCCTGGGGGTGCACAAAGGCTTCAGTATCCGCATAAGGTCTTTTTCCTTCAAATTCATAGAAAGACACGATGATTCCTCGCAAAGGCCGAATACGTCATCGGCTATATTGTAAAAGGTAGGTTGTTAGATGCTTGACTGAGTGGCAGTGAAATACGATTTCAGCAAAAGAATGTCAAGAGTGATGAACAGAAGCGGGTTGGGCTAAAAAATCGGTAGGAGGGATTCTCTTTGACTTCCCTATGATTTACAGTATGATACCTCACATTTAATGATCAACGGGTACGCCGTTTTCAAGCCTTTGAAAGGCAGGCAAGAAAACGATTAATGGTTCTTCATGCCGCTCCCAGCATAGAAGCATTGATGCTTAAACCCAGAAAACAAATTTCATGCCCTTTCTGGGGGTCGAAAAGGGCAGTATGCTATCAGTATCAATAAGCAGTGGCGCGTATGTTTCGAATGGAATGACGGTAATGCGTACCATGTTGAAATTACAGACTATCACTGAGGTGTCCCTATGGGTACAAAACAATATCTTGATCCAATAAAACCGGGTGAAATCCTTCCTGAGGATTTTTTAGAGCCCTTAGACATTAGCATTAACCAGCTTTCCCGGGAACTTTCAGTTCCCCCCAATGTGGAAGGATAAACAGGCCTCCAACCAAAGGATCCAGCCGACGTCCTGAAGGCAGCGGTTGACGCCAGTCCATGCCAATATGAGGAGAAGACACAAAGGATGAATAAGTATTCTTGGTTCACACAATGTTCCTTTACGCAACGGATGTGGTTGTTTGCAACTGTAGTGGGCATGCTTTCAATCATCATGCTTGGTGGTCTGATGGATTCATCACGCGAGTCAAAAACGACAGTCGATTTCAACACTGACATGTCCATCAAGGATATTGCTCCACAACTTAGAATTACAGGTAAGGCCCTTGCCCGCGAATTCAAGCTGCCGCTCGATGTTTCCAAACGAAAATCTCTCAAAGTATTAGGCGTTACACCTGAAGAACTGGAGCATGTTACGGAGCACCTTCTTTCGCATCGTGATACTATGCTCAAGTACTATGTATATGCTGCATTAGTTCTCGGTGGCCTCGTTTTTCTCACCAGACTGGGACGCCCGGACTTGTCTGATGTCGAACACAGGAGTGGATGGTATCCCCGGACACCCTACATGGTCTTTCTCATGCTTTCTGTAATCGTTGCTGGATTTCTATTAGGCAAATCACCCAACCCCATGGAGGGAGCAGTTAAGATCTTCAAATCGATGGTTGGACTGTATCCTGATCCAATGGCCAAAGTGACCGCCTTCCTTTTCTTCATTATTCTCGCCGTTATCGGCAATAAGATAATTTGTGGCTGGGCGTGTCCCTTTGGCGCTCTTCAAGAGCTGATATATAGCATTCCAGTCCTGAAAAGAATCAAACAACGGAAGCTGCCATTTGTTTTGACAAACACAATTCGAGCAGGTCTTTTCGCAGCCATGCTACTTTTTCTATTCGGTATTATAGGAGGACGTAAGGGAACGGTTATTTATCACTATCTTAATCCTTTCAATCTATTCAATCTCGATTTTGAAACCGTCTCTATTTTGCTGACGGTCATTCTTGCTTTATTGGGATCATTCGTTATTTACCGTCCTTTCTGTCAGTTCATATGCCCTTTTGGATTTATTTCCTGGATAGCTGAGCGATTCAGCATTATCCGTGTCCGAATTGACAAAGATAAGTGTACCGAATGCGGGACCTGTATAAAGGCATGCCCTTTGGAGGCCGCAGAAGGCCTCGTTTACGGCAAGAGATTACCAGCAGATTGTTTCAGTTGTGCGCGTTGCCTGAATGTTTGTCCGGTTGACGCCATTCAATATAAGCCTGTCTTTGAAAAAACAATATCCCGATAACCTCTAATGTGAAGTGGGACGCCCTTGAAATTTTAAGTTGGCAAGAAATCGTATAGGGGTCTTTGCTTGACTGTTAATTGAAGACCCAATATGGACTGGGGGACATAAGATTATAAGTTGTCTCTAATTTGAATCGAAAGTGCGAACGTTGGAAAATACTCTTAGTGGATTTGTGTGTAAAGGGGTCTACGTTTCACTTATGTCAACATTTAAGTTGCTTTTTGAGATAACCATATGGGCAGGATAGCACAGCCAAAAGGAACCAAGGGCAGTCTCAAATGGATTCAGCATGTCATTAACAACTGCCCCTATGTGTTGAATGCCCCTATGAACCGATTCACCGATGGTAAAGAGCGCCCAATTGGAATAGGGGGTGTCCATAAAATTATAAAATGCCCATTTAACATGAAGGAATTAAGGAAGAAAAAGGCGACTTTTATCACTTCACTTCACATGAGAATTGGAGGTCTCAATGGCAAAGAGCCAGATATCCCGGTCGGCACTGGCGGTTTCAAGAGCGGGGGGAAACAAGGGGTTGCGAGGAGGCGAACCACTATCCGATCTCCGGCATGAGGGTCCATTTGATCACCCAGCCTTTTCCTTCCGGGTCTTCATCCAGGCACACGATCCCGCCATTCTGGAATCTAAAGACCGGTCTTTCCACATCTCCTGTGATCAGAAAGGATGTAAGCCTTTCCATAAAAGGGAGATGCCCCACAATCATAATATTGTCCTGACTCTTAAGACTCCCCGCAAACGCCTTTACATCGTCTAAGGGCTTAAGACCGCTTTTCTCATGCACGCCTCCTTCAGGCCTTAGTGCGGAGGCAAAGATTTCAGCGGTCTGTTGCGCCCTTTTTTTTCTGCTGTGTGAAATGGATGCCACATGCACTCCGTATCCCCTTGCCACCTCCGCAATACGCTCCACATCATGGATCCCCCTCCGGGATAAGCCGCGCTCGGGGTCCTGTTCCTTGGGCAGGCTCTTGCCATGTTGGACTAATAGAACAGACATAATGGATAACCTACTTCTTTGTTACTCTTTACCTAAAATTACGAAAATGGCGCATAAAAAGTCAATGAATATCGTTCGTTGATATTTCAGAAAAGGAAGGGAGGGGAACTTCGGTTGCAGATTGTAAAAAGAGGCTGAACCTTCAAATAGTTGAATTTCAGCATATTCAACCGGGGTTAACCACTGACCGCTATTTCTTATTTCCTTTGACTTTTGAGGGATGTTTCTGTTAATAAAACTAAGTAACATTAGCTACAGCCAATAATCATTCAGCATATTCAACAATTCCTTCCTCTTGCAACCCCAAAGAAGGGGTGGAAATGGTTTTGGAGCACCTAAAGACCCCGTGGGATTTCTTGCGCGTATTGATGGGCCTGTCGCCATGGACTAAGTTCAACGGGTTCCCGAAATCTTCATGTGATGTTTCTTCCCAGGCTGGCACATACGATCGTGGGGAGGATCGAAATGATCTCACCCTGCCCTTTTCCCGTGGATAGACCACCGACCGAAAGGAAGGATTCTTTTATGCGACATTTATCAGACATATGAGACATGTGGTCCATGTCCCGTTTCAAACGGCACAGATGGCTTATGGGAAAACCCTCGGAAAGGTATAAAGTAAAGAGAATTTGACAGTCCTTTTTTTTACCAGGAAAGCAGGTGTAAAATGAAAAAATTATACTTACTGGCACCTTTTTTTATGTTGTTTTTTGGTCTCGAAGCGGCAGCTAATGGTTTTGAAACAGATACAATCAAGACAACTGCCGGGGATTTGAAGATTACCTTTATAGGTCATGGGACCCTCATCTTTGTCTTTGGCGGAAAGGTAATTCATGTGGATCCATGGACCAAACTGGCCGATTATTCCAAGATGCCCAAGGCCGATGTAATACTGATAACCCACGGGCACCGCGATCACCTGGACGTAAAGGCGCTTGAGACCCTGCGCACTGAAAAAACGGCAGTGATCTTACCGGAAATTTGCGCAGGCTCAATTGAAGGCGGCATGGTCATGCACAACGGGGATGTGGATATTGTTGAGGCGTTGAAGATAGAGGCGGTGCCCGCCTACAATATGGTCCATATGCGCAGTGAGGGGCGTCCGTTTCATCCAAAAGGTGAGGGAAACGGATATGTGATCACCTTTGGGGACAAGCGGGTATATGTTGCCGGTGATACGGAAAATACCCCGGAGATGAAGAACTTGAAGGATATCCATGTGGCATTTCTACCAATGAATCTCCCTTACACCATGACGCCGGAAATGGTAACTGCCGCGGCAAAGGCCATTAAGCCGAAGGTCCTCTATCCGTATCATTACGGTAACACAGATACATCCAAGCTCATCGATCTGATGAAGGGTTCCAAAGATATCCAGGTATGCATCCGAAAGATGACGTAACGGGCCTGCCCCCCCCTTCAGAGACAAAGTACGATGAGTTATTGGCGATCGGTTAAGGAAAGAGAAGGGGTCAGATCTGCTGTTGACTGTTAGTTAACATCTCATGGATCTTTTTAAGGTTCGTTCTTATTTACGGCGCGCGGATATTTCTCTTCATATTTTTTGAATGGATGTGTTGAATTGGGTCGGACCAAGGCAAAGGCTTGATGACACTGGCATAATATGCATAATCAGGGAGTATTTTGATCCTTACATGCCTATCCGGATGTTGCACACATCTCGCTTTTCTGTTATGAGTCAGCGAGGAGGTGTTCGACATGGGAAAAAGTTTACCGAAATCTCTACCAGATTTCCAGCGAATTTTCCCAAACGAGGAAGCATGCTTTACTTATCTCTATGCGGCTCGTTTTCCAAATGGTTTCATTTGTCCATACTGTAACCGGTCAGGGAATGCGTACCGTTTTCAGAATCGGCCGGACATGTTACGCTGCAAGCGTTGCAGGCGTGACACTCGGCTGACTGCTGGTACCATTATGCAGAAAAGCAAGGTGCCACTCCATACCTGGTTCTGGGGTGCTTTCCTTGTTACATCGCTGACTCCAGGGATGTCGGCACTCCAATTCCAGAAGATGCTCGGGATCAAGCGGTACGAAACAGCTTTCAATATGCTGCACAAGCTTCGTACCGCAATGGTGCGGCCAGGACGCGATGCAATTGGTGGAGAGTGGCCAGTTGAAGTAGATGAAACGTATGTGGGCGGTGCGACACAAGGAGAAGGAAGTGGGAGGCACCATAAAACTCTTGTTGGCGGTATTGTTGAAGTACGTCCGAGGAAAAAGGCACCCGGTCCTGATCCTAATTTGCCAACTGGCCAGCGTCCGCAGCATCGTGGGGGACATGGACGAGGCGTCATTGCAGGCAGGTTACGGCTCCAGATTCTCCCAAATCGCAAGCAGGAGACCCTGGAACCTTTTGTTCAGAAAAACGTAAAGCCGGGAACTGAAGTGCGAACTGACGGGTGGGGTGGTTACGAAAACTTAGGAAAACTGGGTTACAAACACAAGGTAGTGTTGATAAAAGGTGACCATGCCAAGACAGATCAGCACCTGCCAATGATTCACATTGTCTTTGGGAACTTGGATGCATGGCTACTGGGAACTCACCATGGAGTTAGCCCCAAACATTTACAGGGATATCTCAATGAGTTCGTGTTCCGATTCAATCGGCGATTCTGGCCATTAGTGGCCTTCGATAGTGTGCTGAAAATCGCCGCCCGGGTAAAGCCACCGACTTACGAGCACCTGTACAAGGGTACATGGGTACATCCTGAGCTTGAACTCTGGGACTGATGGGGGTGTGTGCAACATCCGGATAGGCATGGTAACTTATTTCTTGTATCATTTAGACTCCACTACTCAGGGGGTCATTCATGGAAAAATCCCCTAAAATGTGCGGTCAATCTCCTGACAGTACGTTTCATCCTCTGTTGGGAGTTTTTATATTCATTCTTCTGTCACATTTTTTACTCATATTGAATCTTTCAGACATAAGGGAGAAAATGCCATGAAAAGGGTGCTTTGGGTTTGTTTGTTGGTTTTCGGGCTTATGTTGAGTTGGACCGTTGTTTACGCAGCAGACTTCTATGTGATACCCGTAAAAAAAGGCTGCACTTGCAAAGGCACACTTGTCGGAACACGCTGGTGTAATAATGGAGATGGCACCGTGACGGATATGACCACGTGCCTTGTGTGGCTTAAATATGCAGGTTGGGGCGGAGAGTGGCCATGGCGTAATTCTTCAACGGATTGTGGTTCCCCCAATTATACATGCTACGATGATGCTCATACGCGCGCGGGCATTCTGGAGGCTGGAAC
>JAUWPC010000296.1 GCA_030611815.1 Desulfobacteraceae bacterium | reverse complement strand
ATCTATTTATTTGACTAATTAGCTGCAGTTGAGTTATTTGTAGCTTTATGATGTCTGAATCCGGTTCTTTATCGCTGAATTCAGGGAATATCAGCATATCCGGATACAACCCTACTTCGTGCTCTTCGTGCCCTTCGTGGTAAATAATCGACCATAATCAGAATTGCTGGAAAGGCAATTTATTATTTGACATGAATGGAATATAGTGCTAAATGGCATTTGCCCATATATGTATCAAAGGATACAGGATGTACTGGAAAATGATTTTCCCAATTTTAAATGGCTATAATACCGGGATCATAAGGATCCCCTTTCATCAACCCATACTTAAAAATAGGAGAAAAAACAATGATTAAACCCCATGGTTCTGAAACTTTAAACCCATTATATGTTGCTGATGACGCCAAACGAGCTGAACTGCTGAAAGAAGCTGAAGGCCTTCCGTCAATCGTCATTAGTTCCGCAGCCGCCGGTAACGCGGTCATGTTAGGCTCCGGATATTTTAACCCGCTGACCGGTTTTATGAACAAAGCCGACGCCTTGGGAGTCGCCAAAGACATGCACATGGCAAACGGCTTTTTCTGGCCTACCCCGGTGCTGAGCATGGTTGAAGATGCCAGTGCGATCAAGGACGCCAAGCGTATTGCCCTTCTTGATCCAAACGTGGACGGCAATCCTGTAATCGCCATCCAAGACGTCGAAGCCATCGAGGAATATACCGATGAAGAGATGGCGATGATGACCGAAAACATCTTCCGCACCGACGACATGAATCATCCCGGCGTAAACGCCTTTAACACTGTCGGCAAAATCGGAATATCGGGCCCCATCCAGGTGCTTAACTATTCCTATTTCGCCACAGATTTCCCGGATACTTTCCGCACCGCCACACAGATCCGCGACGAAATCGGAAAACTCGGATGGCAAACCGTTGTCGCCTTCCAGACACGTAACCCTATGCACCGTGCTCATGAGGGGTTGGTCAAAATGGCCATGGAAACCGTGAACGCCGATGGCGCGGTAGTCCATATGCTGCTTGGCAAACTGAAAAAGGGCGACATCCCTGCTGACGTGCGCGACGCCGCCATCCGCAAGATGGTTGAGCTTTACTTCGAGCCCAACACCGTGATGATTACCGGATACGGGTTCGATATGCTGTACGCCGGTCCGCGCGAGGCCGTGCTGCACGCCGTATTCCGCCAGAACATGGGCTGCACCCACCTGATCGTCGGGCGTGATCACGCCGGTGTCGGCGACTACTATGGCGGCTTCGACGCCCAGACCATCTTTGACGATATCACCAAAGACGACCTCCTCATAGACATCTTCCGCGGAGATCATACCGCATACTCCAAGAAACTGGGCAAGGTCATCATGATGGGCAGCGTCAGCGACCACACCAAAGACGACTGGGTGTTCCTCTCAGGCACAAAGGTTCGCGAGATGTTAGCGGCTGGCGAAGATCTGCCGCCCGAGTTTGCGCGTCCCGAAGTAGCCAAAATTCTGATGGGGTATTATCAGTCCGAGAACGCAAAATAAGGACTGCTGCGAACTCCCTTCAGGGATGTTTCAGACTATATGTATAAAAAAGCGCCCGCTCAAAAATGAGCGGGCGCTTTTTTTGAAGAAGAACTCAGAAAAGAGGTACGGGGCCTGAGACACCCATACGATTGTTATCAGAGAATATAAACCGGTTCTCTCAATATAAGATCAACACTTTCAGCCGCTACAGACGCCAGACTGGCGTGGGTTTCCCTTAGGGCTGCCACCTGCCTGAGATGGTCTGCCGTCCTCATAATGAGGGATGCCATATCCCCCTCGTCAGCCGGCACGAAATAGAGAAGCTGCTTCCATGGGATACCTTTAGCCCACATGAAAAGGGCGGCCGCAGGCCAGAACATTAAGGGAGGGCTTTGAAATCCCCGTTTGTCCTTCAGGGTCCGGATTCCTTCAATATAGTTAAGAAGTCTGTCAAACATATCCTGAATCACGGTCAGGTCTAAGGCGCCTTTTACCCTCAACTCCATTTCCTGTCCCCGGTCCCATACAAATGGGGCAAGTCCACCGGCCAGGGCCTCTGATGAGATCCCTTCAAAGGCCCCTTTCCTGATGGCCTCGGCAATCAAGAGCGGCTGATCCAGCCTCAGGTTGGAGGCCCACTGACCGTCAGAGGTAAGCCGGTCGGTCTCATCTACAAAATCGGTTTCTTTCAGAAACCTCACCTGCCGCTTGAAACTGAGCCACAATCCCTCCCCCGATGCCCCTATCTGATCGTTTGAAGAGCGAAATTCCCAGAGCAATTTGTTGAGGCTCCCTTTCTTTGCCCTGTGGCAAATCTTTAGATGCTCACATCCTTCACAAGGAAGCGCGGCCAGACTTTCCCGCACCCTTTTTAACTCCTCATCCCTGGAATCATCACCGGAAGCTTCAACATGAAGCACCTCTAATTCCTCCCGGGAGATAGAATTTAGAAGAGAATCCAGCCTGTCCCTGGAATACCCCTCAGGTAGGTCAATCACATGGTCGTAAACGGACATTATCTGATTCAGGTCCACCCTTCGCAACTTGAGCTGTCGTCTCCCTTTCCGATCCCCCCTCTTGATATTATGGGAAGCGCAGATTAGCCTCCCCCGGTCCAGATAGGCCTTAAATACCACATAGATATTTCCGTTTTTGTGGAGGAAAAGTCTGCCCGGTCCTAACTGTTCGCTGTATGCACTCACAGTTGAATCATAGGCGGTAAGCTTTGGGGATTTACTCAAAGCTTTCTGCAATTCGGATCGCATCCGGATGTTTTCTATGATTTCAAGGGGATCGGTATTATTGCACTTGGCCCCCGGGAGGGTCTTGCTCAATTCCAACAGGATCTGATCCCGGCGTTCCCTTTTAAATGAGTCGGATTCCATTTCCTGGAATGCTGCAAAGGAGCGCGCTAAAAGCTCCTTCACTTCAGGAGGGGTATGGGAGAGAAGGAGATTCAGGGTCATAGAGAAGTTGATGTGGATCTGGCTCTGGATAGGATCTGGCGAAGAATCCTGTAATTCATATATGAGTTTAGGTTTCTGATACCGGCCCGGGATTACCAGGGCAAAACCGATGTTATCCTTCCCTCTCCGCCCTGCCCTTCCGATCATTTGATGGAGGTCCGTTGCCGTCAAATCAGCAAATTCATGGCCATTATAACGGTCACTCTGGAGCAGGGCGACGGTCCTGGCAGGAAAATTGACACCGGCTGCCACCGTTGATGTGGAAAAAATCGCCTCTAACAGACCCTTATTCATGATCCGTTCTATGAGCACCTTCCAGTAAGGGAGCTGTCCGCCGTGGTGTGATCCGACCATTGACCCCATAAGGGAGGCTATTTGACGATGTCCTTCCAGATGGGGATACTCATTCAAGAACGACTTGATGGTCCCTTTCAGACGTCTCTTAATATCGCCTGGTTTGTTCACTGCAGGACAGGTCAAGAGGGCCTTGTCACAGTCGGCCCTCGATTTAAGGAAAAAGATGGCGGGGAGGAGGTCTAACTCCCTCAAACACCACATGACCTTGCCGAAATCGATCGGCTCATGCCTCCCCCGGCCCGGTCGCCCCCCCTTTGATCCGAGAAAACTCTTTACCTTGGGGTTCAACCCCTTCCTGGTCCCGAGAGAGGCGATAAGTCCGTCAGGGAAGAGGAAAAGTGTTTCCAGAGGCACAGGGCGTTCTGCTGATCTCACCACCCTGTTTGAAGAGCCACGAATCTTCTCCAACCAGGCACAGACCTCCTCCGGGTTGGATATGGTGGCAGAAAGCAGGAGGAGTCTTACCCGCGGTGGGAGATAGATCAGGACCTCCTCCCAGACAACACCCCTGTCAGGATCGCTCAGGTAGTGGGCCTCATCTAAGATCACCAGGTCCGAACTGAGACTGAGTCCCTTATGCATAGCATCGTAGAGCTGGTTTCTGAGGATCTCTGTGGTCCCTACGATGACCGGGGCGTCCGCATTCTCCTTGCGATCGCCTGTGAGGATGCCGCAATAAGGGGATCCGAATTCATCGCAGAATTGCTGGTAGATGGAATTGGAAAGGGCCTTAAGGGGTGAGGCATACCAGACCCTGCGATCTTCGGAGAGGTACGAATTGATTGCCTGGGAGGCTATCCAGGTCTTTCCCGAACCGGTAGGAGCGCTTACAAGGACATCATAATCCTTGATCAGATCCAAGGCCTCCAATTGAAAGGGATCAGGCGTGAAGGGACCATCTTTCGGGATTCCTATCTTCCGAAATAAAGGCTTCAGGGCAGGATCTATCTTAGGTTTCGAGTAATCGGCCCCGCCCCTGCCACGCCTTTTCTTGCCTGAACGGGGCTGTTTTGGTCTGTTATAATGCTTTTTCAGTGTCAATACTCTTTA
>JAUWPC010000190.1 GCA_030611815.1 Desulfobacteraceae bacterium | reverse complement strand
GGTAAACTGGGTAAACAAAGACGCAGAGGCGCACAAAGATTTGAATTAGCCACCCCAGTACGATCTTCCGGACCTACCCCGGTGGAATACGCTTCGCTGTCCTTCGGAATTGCACAGGGCAGGCGGGGCAGGCGCTAAGGGGGTTTTTTGTTGGTTTGTCTTGATCCTGGAAGAAAGACTCAGGATCAGAACACACCAAGCCCTGACGGGCGGGGGAAGGAGAAGGGACAGTGGTCAGGGGTCAGGAGTCAGGGGTCAGAAGGGAAAGGACGGAGGTCAGGGGGCGCTGGTTACGCGGGATTCCTTTAAATGGCATAAAGTTTGTCATATCCCATTGCCGTCTTTTCTACTTCTGGAAAGTTCGTGACGCCCATAAACAGAAACCATCAATCCTGATTAAAAGGCTGCTCTTGGCATACAGAGATCAAGCTCTTGAAAAAAGTGGAAGACTTGAAAGAGGGATCTGAGAGAATTCGTCAAGAGGGAATGAATCTACAATGAAATTGGCGGAATTGGCATGCAACTGCGGTTGGGCTAACATTCGCTCTGCTATTCTATGGCTCTACCCGGATGACCGAAAAAACATGCCCGGATTTGAATCGGTTTTCCAGCGACTGCAGGCGCTGACCCCCGCGATAACGAATATGCGGATTGTTTTAGAAGAGGTGCTCGATGATGATGAAAACGAACGGTACACGGATGTATGCGGAAAAGACGGCACCCTAAAAAAAGAGGAGAATCCGGAGGTCTTTAAGGACGATGAGATTCAGAATCAAAGTAATGATGATCCGGGTCTTTATCAACACCATTCGACAGGGCGGATTTAGTCCAATTACTTTTGAGGATATCTATGCGGCGAGTCTGATGGGTTTAAAGGTTTTGGAATCCTTAATAAGGCGGGAGGCATTGACTGTCTATGGGAGGATGATTTGTTCAAGAAAATTCTGCTATTGATGAGAGAGAAAATACGCTTGAATCAATACGTACTGACAGTTCATGCAGATGAAGAAATGGACGCCGATGAATTCTCGGTTTTTGATGTAGAAAATTGTATTCTTGTTGGTGAAATCACTGAGAGACAGAAAGACGTTAACACTGGTGAATGGAAATATTTGGTTAAAGGAAATAGTATGGATAATGATAATATGAGTATAGTTGGCAAAATCAGTCCAACAGGCAAGCTGGTTATCATAACCGTCTTTGCCGATTGATCCTTAGAAAGGCACAGGAGGAATCTATGGTTTGTGATATTTGTGGAAAAAAAGGTGCTCGGAGCCGTCATGTGACACGCAGTTACGGAAAAAAAGAAAACTTATTAGTTATTGAAAACATTCCGATAGTGAGCTGCCCCCATTGTGGTGAAAGCTATTTAACGGCTGAGATATTGCATGAAATTGAACGAATCAAATTGCACCGAAAGAGTTTCAGCCGGAAACGAAATATACCAGTAGCTGCGTTCGCATAATTGAATCGAGTTCGTAATAGGGGACGTTCTTCCGTATGTTTAAAAAGGAAGACGGAGATATTTGAGTATTACAGGAAGGCTTTGGGGGCAGAGGGAAGGACAGTGGTCGGTGGTCGGGAGTCAGAAGGGAAGGACAGTAGTTTGGAGTCTGGAGTCGGTGGTCAGAGGGGAGAGGGCAGGGCGCCGCGCGGCGGCATCTTCGACCTCGAATAGCGGGATCTACGCGTTGCTTCGACAGGCTGGGCGGGCACAGACGGGAAATACCTCACGCACGTTGAGGTCTTCCTTCGTACCTTATGAGTTCACGCAAAAGCCTCCCGAATGGGCCTGGCCTTTTCAATTCTATCTTTTCTTTTTGGCGTATGCAACACGGCCCATATGTCATTACGCCTTTGCAGATTCAGCCAGAAATCAGGGGTGTTTTCAAATACTTTTGCCAGCATTAAAGCTGTATCAACGGTTACCGTCCGCTTTCCAGTACAAATCTCATTAACGGTTCTACGGCTGACACCCATTGCCTTTGCAAGTTGCTCTTGGGTAATCTCCAGAGGTTCAAGATATTCCTCTGTAATTATTTCCCCGACACTAACTGGTTGACGTTTTGTAATAATCATTTTCTCACCTCATCACCTATAATCATGGTTATCCAGATAAACTTTGTCGGCCTCGCCCCAGGTGCGATCCCAGAAAAACAATAGCCGCCACTGCTTATTAACCCTGATACTGTATCTGCCATGCAGAGAGCCTGATAACTTTTCAAAATGATTGCTTGGAGGGCTTCGTAAATCCAAATCACAAGTGGCATCATCAAGTATTTGTATTTTTCTAAACAAGCGTCCTCGAATGGAGGGCGCCTTTCAAATGTCTCGGATTGGGGGATTCATTACGATGGTAGTTCTGATGCGTCTAACCAGTCTTCCAAGTCGACATTCAGGTACAGGTTTTTTGCTTTTAATTGGGCCAGGAATTTCCATGGGTCCCATTTCAATTCTTTACAAACTTCCATTTGGCTCAACTCTTTCCGAACGTATTTGAGCAATAACCGGTCTTGCTTGTCGAGGGAGAATCCTTTCCGTATAACTTCTCGCAAATAGGCCGACCGATCTAGCTTCGACTCCTGGACAAATTGGTTGATCTCATTTAATAGGTCTTCTGGTATCCTTATGGTTGTCGGTTTTGCCATTTTTTTCCTCCATGAGTGAGACCAACGCATCAGCAATGATCTCAGGTGAATATCTTCCAATTTTGGCGAGCTTTTCGAGGGACTCACGTGCCTTCTTGAATGATATTTTCTGTAATCTAAACAACTCCACGACGATCTTGGGCGTGACGATAAACGGGACCTTAAAAAACCTTGCGGCCTTGATCGCCTTGCCGTCATCTGTGGCAAACAGTAACCTTCCCAGCTTTACAGCCAACAGCAAGGCATCTTCTTCCCCCTTGTGAAGCGATAGGGGCAGCGTAAACCTGTCACTACTGTCAGGGCTTTGAACTTTTATTGCTCCCTTTGACGTCAGGTCTGATATCAAGGCGGCATCCGGATAATTTTTGACCAAATCCTCTGAGGCCACCTCGATGTTCACGGCTTTTGGCACAATGATGTCAAACAAATCGCAGACAATCTGCAGTAAGCTGCATTTTGCCAATAAGATGAGTGTGCTACTATCAACCACCATCTGGGACATTGATCATGATATCCTTTGTACACGTTTTTGATAAATCGTACACCAACGGTCCTTTATTTGTCAAGCAAATTCGGTCGGGGAGGGACAGTGGTCGGTGGTCGGGAGTCAGGGGTCGGGAGTCAGAGGACAGACAGGAGCTACCCCAGTTAAACAACAGCTACAACGGTTTCACTGGACGGGCGGGACAGGCAGGATTTTGGGGGTTTTTTTGTTGACCCCATAAAAATTGACCTCTTCGTGCCCTTGGCTGTGGATTTATGATACCACTTGAAGGGGTAATTGGAAATTGCCTGCAACGATCCCTGGCACTGTAATGTCTTCATCAAGTGATTCCCAGCGCAATGCAAATCCATTCAACCTTGTTTTGACTTCTTTGAGCTGACCATCTGTAGCTTTTGATAGAAGTTTAAAGCGATCTGCCGGAAATCCAATAATGCGACTATCTGTTAATTCGATGTAAATTGTTCTACCTTCCGTCCAGGCCTTAATTGCGGTAGGTTCTACAATTTCCACTTTATTTATCTCGGGATTCATTATATTTCCCCATTAAAATAAGTTGATTTTCAAATACGATCTTTTCTATTTTTCTGATGGTCAATGGTGGTACACCTTTATTTCTTGCCAATCTAACTAGGAGGCTGTCCGAGAATGGCTATTTTTCGCAATCTCAGCGTCAGGCTCAGATTTTAAGCCTCAAAATACTCAATGTATTCCTGCGGTTAAAATCTTCGCCTTCCTTGACCTTGCAAAAAATTTCTCATTCTCGGACAGCCTCCTGGATGAAGTTAGAATTTACACTCACCATCAGGAGTTGCGACATGAATATGTGGCGGCTCGTTTCCTTCATCTGAATAGAAATGGAACCTGAAGGAACCTGTTTTCATGACCGTGGGCATAAAAGAAGAATATCATAGCACATTTTTTATTACAAGTGACTTTCTTTCAGCGGAATAGAGGACGTAGTCAACTTGTAAACTTATTAGACTCCTTTAATGGGGTCTTTTTTTTGTCCCCTAACTGCCCCGCGACTTTTGCAAGACGCCCCCTTTCGAAGTCTGCGCTTATCTGCCTCCCGCCTTCTCGGCGGGACGTTGCATTCGTCCCGCCGAGGCGGGAAACGTTTTTCAAAGGTCTCGTCCCATGGCATAAAGGTGTTGTATGATTTTGTCCGGTTTGAGGGGGATGAGTTGTGAGGGTTATTTGGGAGCTTCTCATTTGTTGACATCTGGGCCTAAAATCGGTAATTAGTGTCTGAACGAAAACTGTCTTTTTCGCCCATATCTGCGTCAGATTCCAGGAATTGCACCAGCGATTTGAAAATGGGAGGAATAATACCATCTGTACTCGAAACCTGTTAAGACTGACCGCCGTATTAGTGACCATCATTTTGATTGTAGCGTTCAGCTCCCATGGTTCTTTTGCAAAAGATCTTCTGTCAAAGAGAGGTTCTCTGATGAATGATGAAATTCCCTGGAAGATCATGGCCAAGAGCCTCACCTATAATGAAAGGGAAGGCACCTACCTTGCAGAAGGGGATGTCGTTATAACAAAGGCCCAGCAGACACTTTACACGCAGCACGCTGTTTTCAACGTAAAGACAGGGATTGCCAAGGTCTCGGGTGGCTTACGGTTGGAGACCGACGGTGATATCATAACCGGTAAGGAGGGATCTTTTAACCTCAACACCCAAACCGGAGAGCTCGTGGACGCCTCCCTTTTCTTGAGAGCCAACAATTATTATATCAGTGGCAGTCTCATGCAGAAGACAGGCGAGGACTCTTATCTAATTAAGGATTGCACAGTGACCACATGTGACGGGGTCAACCCGGACTGGACCATTACCGGATCCGAGGTGAAGGTTACTGTTGAAGGCTACGGGACGATAAAGAATTCCGCATTCCGTGTTCGCGGGCTCCCCATAATATATATTCCCTACATGATCTTCCCGGCCAAGGCCAAACGGCAGACCGGTCTACTCCCCCCCCGGGTAGGATATTCAACCCTAAACGGCGGCCAGTTCGAGGTCCCCTTTTTCTGGGCCATATCCGATAAAACCGATGCCACCCTCTATTCGCGCTATATGAGCAAGCGAGGATATATGCAGGGAGCCGAATTTCGTTACGTCGCAGATGAAAGCTCAAAGGGCGTTATCGAGTTCGACATCCTCTCAGACAAGAAAAAGACAAAAAATATGACTAATCAGGACGCATTGGATATCACCCCATTTGAACGGACGAACAGCACGCGGTACTGGGCAAGGGGGAGGGCAGACCAGAATCTTCCCTTTGGAGTGGTCGCCCGTCTTGATGCAGATTATGTCAGCGATCAGGACTATCTGAGGGAATTCGAAGAGAAGCTTTTCGGTTTTGGCACAAGGACAAATCTCGCAGATGAATCGAGGCGTCCATTTCAGGAAAAACGATCTCCCACAAGGAGATCCGCCCTGAGATTGGGTCATGACGGGGAGTCATACACTCTTCAGGGGATTATAAGCTATTGGCAGCCGGTTGGAGATCCCGCCGATAAAAATGAAACAGAGCAACCTTTAGGGGGGCTCAGTTTCACCCTTTTACCCGAGCAGTTTATGGAGTTACCGATTTTTTTCAATCTTGAATCGGACTACGATTATATCTGGAGTGATGAAGCGAATAAAGGGCACAGCCTCTCAATCTCTCCTCAGGTGAACTTTCCTTTCTGGCTCGGGCCCTATGTGGAATTTGAACCGTCGTTTAGTTATACATACAACTCCATCTGGGCTGATGATAATGAAGGGAAGAGTGAGCACCAGTATCAATCGGTCTATGAAGCCGGGGCCAGGCTGGCCACCAATGCCGAGAGAGTCTATGATATTGAGTGGTTTAATGCCAAAAAGTTGAGGCACAAGATCTCCCCTGTCCTTACCTACACATATAAGGGGTACCGGACTAACGGGGATGAGACACCCTGGTTTTCTCCAGTTGACAGGGGCGATTTTGAAACACCATGGTTTGATTCAAACCCGCAGGACGAAAGTGAAGACAAAGACAGAAACCGGATCGCCTTTTCCCTTGAGAACTTCTTAGATGCCCGCTTTGAGGACAAAAAGGGGGGGGTTCGCTACAGTCAATTAGTCAACTTCAAATTAACCCAGGGTTATGACATCGATAACGCGAGAGACGACGATGAAAACAAGCCTTTTACGCCGCTTAGGGCATTATTGATCGTCACCCCGTTTCCTTCGCTTAATCTGCGAGGAAGCGCTGGATGGGATCATTATGAGAATAAGTTTTCCCAGTCAACCCTCTCAGGGAATCTCTCTGTTAACAGGTCCGGGGGGATGACAGATACCTATGAGATGAACTATCAATACTATCAAGTCAGTGCAGACGGACAAACAAACGTGAATTTCCGGGCCAATATAAACCTCGCCTACGGATTTTCAGTGGGTGGCTGGCTTCAAAGGGATATGGACGCGAATAAGAATATCTCAAGCGCCGGCTGGATTGGATACCAGAGGCAGTGCTGGGGGCTCAAGTTAGGCGCGTCTAAGGAAAGCGGAGACACAAATGTAATGGTTATGTTACGCCTGATCGGTCTGGGGGATACGGGGAAATGGTAGTTAGTGCC
>JAUWPC010000086.1 GCA_030611815.1 Desulfobacteraceae bacterium | reverse complement strand
AAACGAAATCATCAGATAAGAACAGACAGCCTGAGTCGGATGCTCGTCTACGTGCTTGGCCACAGACCGGATGAGTTCGGCCTGGTTCCTGACAGTGAGGGCTTTATTCCCTTCAAGGAACTCCTGCAGGCGATTCATGAGGAGGAGGGATGGCGTTATGTAAGGCGATCCCATATCAATGAGGTCCTTTTGGGGAGGGATAGATCGCTCTTTGAATCTGAGGATGAACGTATCAGGTCAGCGGAACAGCGGTGGGAACTGGATCTCCATACCCCTGCCCAGTTTCTCCCTAAAATCCTCTTTACGGCCGTAAGACGAAGGGCCCATCCCGTAGCGATGGAAAAGGGCTTAAGGGCGGTCGAAGACAAGTATTTGGTCCTCACGCCGGTCAGGGAGATGGCCTTGAGGATCGGCCTCCGCCGTGATCAGGCCCCGGTGTTACTGGAAATTTTGGCTGAGGTAGCCAGAGAGAAAAGGGCCTTATTTTTTTCGTTCGGGGACCTTTTTCTGAGCCCCGAAATCCCAGCTAAATTTATTGCAGGGCCTCCTCTGCCCAAAGAGCTGCTTGAGCGCCGGAGGGAAAAGGGTAAAGAGAGGGAGAAACCCGTAAAAGGGCCTCCGATTCCCACACCGGGCACTTTTTTCTTAGATCCTTCAAGAGACCCTGATCCTTACAGGAGGGCAAAGGGGAAAAAGAGGAAGGGATGGAAAGAGAATGCTAAAAAGATGAGGAAGGGCCAGAAAGGGAGACCGTAACCGGGTTATCCGGGACTCCGGGGAGGGACGGAGGGCAGAGGTCAGAAGTCGGAGGTCGGAGGTCGGAGGTCATAAAAACCCGTAACTCGTAACCTGTAACCCGTTGGCTTTTCAATCATCAATCAACAATCATCAATCAACAATCCAAAGGCCCGCAACCCATCAGACTGGTCTTTTATAACCACAACCCCTTTCCCGGCAGACTAAAACCGTCCCGGAATTCTTCCTCTGCTTAATGCTCAAAACCTTGGTCCCGCATTCGGGACAGATGTCATCAAATGGTTGATCCCAGGTGGCAAATTTGCACTTCGGATACTGGTTGCAGCCGTAAAACTTCTTCCCTTTTTTGGATCTCTTTTCCACTAATATTCCCTGGCAATCCTTCTCAGGGCATGGCACGCCGGTACTCACCGGTTCGGGCGACCAGATATTCTTACATTCCGGATACCCGGAGCAGGCGACAAAAGACCCGTACTTCCCATTTTTGGTCACCATGGGTCGGCCGCATTTCTCACAGGTACCCTCTTCCTTACCTGTCGCTGCAGCGGTCTCAACGATAATCCGGCCCTTTTCATCCCGGGTAAAATTAGAGGTGTTTCTGCATTCAGGATAGCCGGTACAGGCTAAGAAAATACCGTTTCGACCCGACTTGATGGCCATTGGCCGGTTACACTTTGAACAGGAAATCCCGGCTAAGACCTCCCCCTTCATCTCATTGGTCGCCCTTTCCAAATCCTTCTCAAATGCCTCATAGAACTCCTTTAAGATATCGATCCACTGCGCCTCCCCCCGCTCAATTTTATCCAGGTTGTTTTCCATCTGGGCGGTGAAGGCCGTATCCATTATATCGGGAAAGCCCTCGACCAGCAGATCCGTCACCAAAAAGCCCAATTCCGTGGGCATAAAGCGCCTTTTTTCTATGGAAACATACTCCCTCCCACTGATGTTGGCCAAGATCGCCGCGTAAGTTGAGGGCCGGCCGATACCGTTTTCCTCTAAGGCCTTGATCAGGGTGGCCTCTGTAAACCTGGGCGGGGGCTGTGTAAAATGCTGGGCAGGGTCCAATTTTATGAGGTCGAGGGTCTGATCTTCCCGCAAGGGGGGGAGCAGGGTCTCCTGGTCTTTCTCAGGCCCGGCACTATTCTGGCCTGCTTCATAAAGGGTTGTAAAGCCCTTAAATAAGACCACAGAGCCGTTTGCCCTGAAGGCGGCCTTTCCGGCGCTGATCTCGACCTGGGTCTTATTTAATATGGCAGGACTCATCTGGCAGGCAATAAACCGTTTCCAGATAAGGGTATAGAGCGCCAACTGGTCTTTGGAGAGATAGGGTGCAACCACCTTTGGGCTAAGCTCTGCCGACGTAGCCCTGATGGCCTCATGGGCCTCTTGAGCGCCCTTTCGGCTCCTGAACCTGTTAGGTTTGTCAGGAATGTAATCCTTGCCAAAGGCCTTTTGAATAAATCCCCGCGCTTCAGCTATGGCATCGTCTGAAAGCCGGAAAGAATCTGTCCTCATATAGGTAATAAGCCCAACCAGACCCTGTTTTCCGAGATCCACGCCTTCGTACAGGCTCTGTGCAATGGACATGGTCTTTTTGGCCGGGAACCTCAGTCTTCGGAATGACTCCTGCTGGAGAAAACTGGTAATGAAGGGCGGGGGCGGATTTCTACTTGTCTTTTTTTGTGTGACCTTTGAGACCTGAAATGGAAGACTTTCTACCTCCGAGACAATCTTGAGTGTCTGTTCCCCATTTTTGAGGTCGGCCTTTTTGCCGTCATATTTGAAGAGTCTCGCCTCAAAAGGGGGCGGCTCGGTCGATCTGAGGTGGGCCGTAAGAGACCAGTATTCCTGGGAGTCAAAGGCCTGGATTTCGCGTTCCCTGTCACAGATCATCTTGACTGCCACTGACTGAACCCGCCCGGCGCTCAAGCCCCGCTTTACCTTTTTCCAGAGGAGTGGAGATATCTGGTAACCGACAAGCCGGTCCAGGATACGCCTGGTCTGCTGGGAGTCAAACTTATCCTTGTCAAGTGCCTGCGGCGATGATACCGCTGCACGGATGGCCTTTGCAGTCAGTTCGTTAAATAGGACACGGAATATTTTTTTGTCCTTGTTCTTGGGACCCTTTTTCAGTTCCCCGGCAACGTGCCAGGCAATGGCCTCTCCTTCCCTGTCAGGGTCTGGCGCTAAATAGATCTCTTCGGCGCTGTTTCCCGCGGCCTTCAAATCCTTCAGAATCTTGGCCTTTCCTTTAATCGTGACATAATCGGGCTTAAAACCGGCCTCAATATCGACCCCTAATTTGTTGACAGGGAGATCTTTTACATGCCCCACCGAGGCCATAATCCTAAAGTCAGGTCCCAAGTATTTTTTTATGGTCCTGGCCTTGGCCGGGGATTCAATAATAAGTAGTTTTTTTGTCATCTTTGTCATCCGTCATTGGTCACTCGTCACTCGTCACTCGTCGCTCGTCAATTGTCAATTGTCATTAGTTGTTGGTTGTTGAACTTTAAGCACTTTAGCTCACTTTAGGCATTTCTTTACCGAACAAACATCTTGCCCGGGAGCTGCTTCACGACCCCCTCCAATTCCATTTTCATCAGGATGCCTGCCACCTTGCCGACTTCCATTTTTCCCAGTCTTACTATGTTGTCCATATGCATGGGATAATCTCCGATGATTTCATAAACCTTTTTCTCGAATTCATCCATATTCCAGTGCGTACCGCCTGTGGCCCCCGGAATTCCCCTTCCTACTGTTCCTTTCCCCGCAAACCCGAATTCGTCCAATATGTCATCCGCGTTTTCAATCAGCTTGGCCCCCTGCTTGATCAGAAAATGGGTCCCCGTGCTTTTAAAGGAATCAATGCTTCCGGGAACAGCGAACACGTCGCGGCCCTGATCCAGCGCCAATGAGGCGGTAATCAAAGAGCCGCTGTTCCTTGTCGCTTCCACAACTACTGTTCCCCTGCTCAATCCGCTTATGATCCGGTTTCGTATGGGGAAATTCTTAGGCTCAGGAGGGGTCCCTGTAGGAAATTCCGAGACAATAACCCCGTTGACCTCTATCTGCCTAAAAAGCTCTTTGTTTGATGCAGGGTAAACGACATCTATCCCGGTGCCCACAACCGCAATGGTGAAGCCATTACCCCTCAAGCAACCCCTGTGGGCAGCAGAATCTATCCCCCTTGCCAGGCCGCTTACTACTCCCGCACCCCTGCTCGCAAGCCCAAAGGCGATTGTTTCCGCTGCCCTGCGACCGTAATGGGTCGGATTTCTCGAGCCAACAACGCCAACAAAGGTCTGCGCCAGGGGGATCTCTCTGCCCTTGGCATATAACAACATGGGGGGATTGTAGATCTCCCTCAAAAACGCCGGGTAAGAGGGGTCAGTGTAGGCGATAATGCGAGCATGACATCTTTCCGCATTCCTTAATTCCTCTTCAGCCTCTGTACTGAGAGACCGATTCATGATCTTCTTGGCAATATCCCTGCGCATTCCCTCCACATTCATAAGTTCTGTTAGGTCTGCCTTGAAAACCACTTCAGGATCACCGAGCTTTTCTATCAGCCTCTTGAGGACCGTATTGCCCAAGCCCGGAATCAAGTAGAGGGACAGCCATGCTATTTTTTTATCATGGGCGTTCACAGGTTCAGGGTTCCCCGTTCAGGACATCCAAAAATTCAGTTGAGAGGCACTAAAGGCCTGACATCGTTTCGAGGCAAAGATGGCGGGAATATAAAACAGGGTCACGCAGATTAGTCAAGTCTTTTCTCGGCGAACAGGTAATGACACACCCGTAAAAAGTCCTTTTTACGGGCAATTGCGAATTATTATCAGTGGTTAGCTTCAGACAGTTACCAATTATATCTTGGGCAAAAAGCACAAGAACATTTTTTCAATGTCCGGAAAGCCCCGCTAAAGCGGGGTAGAAGGGGTTTCCGAAGTATGAATGGTCACTCAATTTTTTCATGTTGTTTGATTTCACTCCCGCGTAGCGCGGGATTCTCCACATTTAATATTTGGAACCATATATGAGTTGGTAGCTCCATAACTTTAGGCATTTTAGGCACTTTAGCTCACTTTAGGCACTTTTCCGGCCTATTGTGTCTGACATTTTCGCATTGTTGCTAATAGACGAAGGGCCTCAGGCAGATCAGGTTTAGGATCGGTTTTCCTTTCCAGCCTTTTCAGTACCTGCAATGGATTATCTTCAATATCTGAGCTTTTTGGGTCGACATCCCCATAATGGATTAAGATATTTCTCAGTTCCCTGTTCAAGTCGATCGCCTTGACCATGGCGCCGCTGGAAAATTCTCTCCTGGCCGTAATAACTATTCCGGTTGAAGTACTCGGTCTCGATTCCAAGACGAGGAGATAACCCAATGCCTGATCAGGGAGGGCAGGTTCCTTTGGCCTATCTGTTTCCGGTTTGGTCACTATCTCGAAGAAATTGCCCCTGCGGATACCATGTTTGAGGCCATGATTCATGTAAACGACCGAAAATTGACCCATAATCTCCTTCAAATCCTTGGAAGCTACAACCGGTAGTTTAAACCCGTCACGCTCTTTCAGCTTTTTCCATTCGGGGGCGGAAAGCTGAACACATGGAGATATCCAGGTAAAAGGGAAGAGAGTGTCCCCCACGCGCATCGGGCTGTAGCTTTCAACAATTTTTGCCTTGTATAGATCAGGCTTAACCTCCCTCTTCAACACAACCCTCCCCAAGAAGGAGACGACATATCCCAGATCTCTCCCTGTAAGAGGGTGATCGAGTTCCCGGGAGCTTTTGTAAACGGTGAAAAGGTCTCCTGGCTTTACGTTATGTCCCTTATCAAAGGCCACATAAACCGTGTCGCCCTCTGCCAAGAGAAGCCTCTCTGTCTCATCTGCAAACAGACGCCCCCACGGACTCACCTCCTCAGGTGACAAAAACCCGAGGGCCTCCACGTCGGTCAGCTCCGAAACATCGATGCCTATGGGGCCCTGGGCCACATCATCAGTGCCTGCAATCGGCGCTGCCTCATTCTTTGGACCTGATTGTGCCCCGGCGTCGGTGAAAGGGCCCAAAACAAAAAACAAAACGCCAGTGGCAATCAATAAAGTAACTATTCGATCTTTTTTTCTCACTTTCCTGTCCTCTCTATGGATGATGGATGCAAGATGCAGGATATTTGATTCCCGTTGAGTTCCTTACGCCTCGCGCCTTGCGCCTTACGCCTAAAAGTCTTTACACTTGTCAACGATCCCGTTTTTAAGCGGGAATACTCGATACTGATCACTCGTTTTTCTGACTTCCGACTTCTGACTTCCGACCTCCGACTTCAGCGGGGATACGGATAGCTTACAAGACTCCGGTTCTTTTTGTCAAGTTATACGGAAGAAAAATGAGCGATCAGATGTGGACTTATGAGGGGTTGAAGGGCATAATAGCCTTAAGCTTAAAGTTTTATTTCACAAAGATCTATGAAAAAAATCCTCATAATCGTTTCATTAGTTCTCATCGCAGCAGTCCTCTTTATCAAAGAAGGCCGACTGAATCGGCCTTCTGAACCACTCAAGGACGCGTGTTTATCCTGCCACAAAGAGATGAAAAATCCGGACCCATCCCATCCCATCTCGGCCTTTGGATGTTATACCTGTCATTTGGGAAACAGATACTCATTAGACAGAGAAAGGGCCCATTTTACCATGGTTCGAAATCCAGGGGACCTCCGTGTTGTGGATAGGACCTGCGGGAAAACAGGGTGCCATGCGGATATTGCGGCCCGTGTCAAAAACAGTCTCATGGCCACAAACGTAGGGATCCTAAAGACTATCCAGGAACAGTGGCTTAATAGAAAGGATATCCCCGGTGACTCACCCGTTGTTATGGGCGTTGGTGTCAGGGATCTTTACAGCAAGGCGCCACCTCAAAATCTTGCCATTGATCACTATCGAAAGATGTGCGGGGGATGCCATTTGTGGAAGAAAAGGGGCGACCGCAAGGGAGAGATAGGCAGGAGGGGCGGCGGTTGCAGCAATTGTCACATTCTGGATGATGAAAAAGAGGGAGAACCGAAAAACGAGGCCATTGACCACCCTGAGATGACAACAAGGATTCCTTCGGCAAACTGTATAAAGTGCCACAACAGGTCTGCAAGGATTGGCCTGTCCTATTTCGGCAGGTTCGAGTCAGAGGGTTACGGGACACCCTATGAGGGGACCGGCCTGAGCAGCAGGAGACTGTCAGGAAACCGTTTCTTTTTGGACCTGCCGGCGGATATCCATTTCAGCAGGGTCGGGATGGAATGTATAGACTGCCATACCGCCACCGGGCTGATGGGGGACGGGAAGCGATACGACAGGATGCATTCCCAAATCGACATCACCTGTCAGACGTGCCATTCCCCGGAGTTTTCTATGACCAAAGGCCCTGATTCATTGGCAGGCCGATTAGCCTTTCTTAACAAGCGGGTCCCGTGGAAAAGGGAACAATCTGTTGGTCTCAGCAAAAAAGGGACACCTATCTACAATCTCCAAAAAGAGGGCGGCAAGGTAATCTTTTACCGCAAGATGGATGGCCGGCCCTTTGAGATGGATATCCGATCGTCCAATAAACCTCACCACCGTTTGAAGGGACACGAGCGTCTCTCCTGCCAGGCCTGCCACTCTATCTGGATACCGCAGTGTTATGGGTGTCATCTGACATATAAGAAATCTGAGAAGCAGAAAGACTGGATAAGCAACGAGATGTCGCCCGGCAGGTGGAAGGAGGCCCGCTCTTATCTCCGCTTTTCAAGGCCCGCCCTCGGTATCAGAGATGGTCTTGAGGTCTTCCCGATCTCCCCGTGCCAGGAGTTCGTCTCGGTCTTTGACAAATCGGGCAGATACTTGGAAGACGAGTCATTCAGTATCATGAACATATCGGCATTTGATCCCCATACCACTGCCAAGAAATCGAGGGGATGCCTTGAATGTCATCAAGACCCAAAGGTCATTGGATTAGGAGAAGGTATCCTCCATCAGAAGGGTGGTAAGCAAGTGTTCAGACCAACCTATGACTCATCCTCTTCCGGCATGGATCTTTCCTTCCCCTTAGATGGTTTTGTAAACCTGAGAGGGGAACCGCTCCAATCAGGCTCGGGAAAAGGAGTGAGGCCCTTCAACAAAGAGGAGATCGACCGGATACTCTCAGTCAATCCCTGCCTTGGCTGTCATAACCGTTATGATGACAAGATCTATGCGGACTTCAAGGAATCCAAAAGGCGGTTTGAAATGGAGGGAGGGGCGCCATGCCTGAAATGAGGAGAATCAATTCTCTTTTCCTTTTCACCATCACGGCATTTTGTCTAATAAGCACCCTGCTTTTAACGCTGTTTGCTGTTCCCCCATGCAGTATTAACGCTGCCCAGGAAAAAATCGATTACGCTGACTGCCTCCACTGTCATAAGGGGATAGAGCCGATCAGTCCTGACCATCCATTCAAGTGCGCTGTCTGCCACCTGAGGCCTGAAGATCCCCAGGGGAAGGCGCTTACAGACCACCAGGGGATCGTCAGAAACCCTTCAGCTCCCGAGAATATGGAGATCTTTTGCATAAAGTGTCACGAAAAGGAGATCAAACAGGTCAAAAACTCCCTTCATTCGACAATGGCCGGGGTTATCAACCAGACCCGGTATCTCTGGGGCGCCCAGGAAAGGGCAACCCCGGCCATTTATGGGCTGAGCGGTCCTCTAAAGCCATTACCAGAGGCCGACCTCTCTCTCTACCCCGAAACCCCGGCCATGCTTGTGGATGATTTTCTGAGGAGGCGATGCCTCAGATGCCACATCAATACCAAAGGCATCGAAAGCCCTGGCCTTTACAGGGGAACGGGGTGCGCTGCCTGTCATGTGCTCTATAATAATGACGGCCAATATCGCGGTAAAGACCAGGCAATCGATCAATCCAAAAAGGGGTATCCGGCTAAGCACACATTTACAAAGCTAATCCCGAACGCGCAATGCATGCACTGCCATAACAACAATCATGTGGGAGCGGATTATGAGGGCCTGTTCGAGCACGATTATAACAATTCCTATCGGTCGCCAATGGTGAACGGCAAATTAAGGGGAACAACCTATGGATCAAATCATCACCACTTGGCTAAGGATATTCATGCAGAAAAGGGGCTCTGGTGCATTGACTGCCACACCCGGAAAGACGTCATGGGAGACGGGCACACATACAGCTATGAGATGGAGGTCCCAAAGCGCTCATGCGCCGATTGTCATGGAGGCTTCAATAACACTGCCCCTGACCCGACCAACAGGGCGATTCGCAAGGTGTCAGGCGAGTTCCTGTTTATATCTAAAAACCATGGTAAGGAGCACCGGTTGCCTCTTTTTTCGCCAGATTCCACCGGTCACAGGATCCAGGCCCACGCAAAGGTACGGTGCAGCGCCTGCCATGCCCAATGGTCGTATCAAGACTATGGTATGAGCGTAATGCGTGAGGATGTGATTAATGACTATAAGTGGTGGAACCTTACCGCCCAGGGGGATCCCTATCTGCAGAAAAAATTAAAAAAATATGTGGAAAGCCCGGACACTGTCTATCCTGTTTCCATGGACCGTTTATCCGGCAGGGAGCACTTGGGGATCTGGTCTCTCGGCTGGAGGTTCAGACGGTGGGAGCAAATGCCTCTGGGTGTGGATCATGCCGGCAGGTACGCCATATTGCGCCCCCTTTATCAGTACCTCATCTCCTACATAGACCGCCAGGGTAATTGCGTGTTGGACAGTGTTGCTCCTTCAAGGGGGGATGGCATCGGAAAAGGGTGGGCGTTTATGCCCTATGTGCCTCATACCACAGCACCCTTTGGGAGGGCGTGTAACGCCTGTCATCAAAACAGGGTGGCCGCAGGATTGGGTATCCAGGAGGAAATCACCATTGACAACGTTCTAACCATCCCGTCCCCACCAGCGGTTGAGACCATGCGCCTCCTGAACCGGGAGGAACAGAGAAAGTTGCTCCAGCCCACAAAGGAGTGGCATAAGGAAAGGCTTAAGGCCTCAAAAACACATCACGAGTGAAAGGGATCACCCTATTTCATTGATACCTGGCCGGATCGTTGCACCCTTTTCTCTCCACGATTTAACGCTGCCTTTGCTCAAAGAGATTCAACCGTCTCTTTTCTTCATCCATGATTTCCGACCAGTCCATAAGATAGAGTTTTGGTCCTTTTTTCAGGGAGCGGTAATCCAGAAATGTGGCATCCCAAAGTACTTACCCGGGTTTATTGACAACTTACGGAAAAAGCGCCTGAACTTGATTTTATCCTTGTGTTTTTTATTTATTTAGGTTATAATAGACTAATTTTAGGAAGCTGAAATCTTCCAGACTTTAAGGACTACAGCCCTAAGTTCGATGTTAAATAAAGGGCTATCCGGATCAGGTATTGAGATATGGAACAGGTCTTGCTCTTAAATATCACCTACGAACCGGTGAGGGTCATCAACTGGAAAAAGGCGATAACCCTCCTTATGTTAGGCAAGGTAGAGGTGCTTGAAGAATATGGGCGGGATATCCATTCGGTCAGCTTTACCATTAAGCTTCCTTCAGTGATCCGGCTACTGATGATGGTGAGGAGGCCAAAGAACCAGATCAGGTTCTCGAGGCAGAACATCTACGCAAGAGACAAGTACAAATGCCAGTATTGCGGCCGGAAACTCCCTGGGGAAGATCTAAGCTATGACCATGTAGTTCCAAAGTCCCGGGGGGGGAAGACCCTTTGGAATAATATTGTTACCTCCTGCATGGGATGTAACAGGAAAAAGGGAGGCCGCACACCTAAAGAAGCCAATATGAGGCTTATCCGCAAACCTTCCAAACCGAAATGGTTGCCCGCCCTGAGGATCACAATCGGTTTCAACAAGGTCCCCACATCATGGCAGGACTACCTGTACTGGAATGTGGAGCTGATTGAATAAGAGAGACCGTTCACGGGTTCTGCACCCATGAACGGTTACACGATTTACGAGGCCTCTCTTTACCTTATCGCCGCCGCAATTCTATCGGCGGTCTCCTTGACCGCCTCCATATCCCCCTCTTTAATCTCCCATGTGGCTACGGAAAGCTCAGGATCTCCCGGGATTCTGGGAACTAAGTGGAGATGGTAGTGCAAGACCACCTGATTCGCGCCCGGCCCGTTTAATTGAACGCAGGCCACACCTGAAGGCTGCAATACGTCCTTAATAGCCTTGATAATCTTTTTTGAGGCTAAGTGAATGGCAGTTAGATCATCTCCGGAGATTTCCCAAAGGTCCTTGGCATGTCTCTTGGGGATGATGAGGGTGTGGCCGGGTGAGATAGGATTGATGTCCTCAAAGGCTAGGACCTTTTCATCTTCATACACCTTCAAGCTGGGAATCTCCCCCTTGACGATTTTACAAAAGATACAATCTTCCATTTAGTTTCCTCCTCTCGA
>JAUWPC010000289.1 GCA_030611815.1 Desulfobacteraceae bacterium | reverse complement strand
TGAACGGCGACGGAGCTTTGTCATCATCAGTGATGCCTTCCGCTATGAGGCCGCCGAAGAACTCACCCGGGAACTCAACGGCAGATACCGGTTTGAGGCTGAGCTTGGCTCTCAGTTAGGTGTTCTTCCATCCTACACGGCACTTGGCATGGCCGCCCTGCTCCCGCACAAAAAATTGGAGTATAAACCCAATGGGGACGTGCTGGTGGACGGGCAGCCAATGGCCTCCCTGGAACAACGAAGCCGGATCCTTTCCGCTGTGGAAGGACTGGCCGTCAAGGCCGATGACCTCTTAGAGATGAAGAAAGACGTGGGCCGGGAGTTTGTGAAAGATAAACGAGTGGTCTATATCTATCATAATGTGATCGATTCGGCCGGAGATTCTGCAACTACGGAAAAGCATACCTTCGAGGCGGTGAGACGGGCTATCGGGGAGGTGGCATCCATCGTGGTCTACGTGATCAATAACCTCAATGGGCACCATGTGGTGATCACGGCGGATCATGGTTTTTTCTTTACAGAGTCGGCCCCTGGGGAATCGGATAAAAGCACTCTAACAGACAAACCGCCTGGAACCGTAAAGACAAAAAAGCGATATCTCATCGGGCACAGTCTTGGGGATCATGACAGCGTGTGGCATGGTTCAACCGCCGTGACCGCCGGCGCCGATGGGGGCATGGAATTCTGGATTCCCAAGGGGGCCAACCGGTTTCATTTTATGGGAGGCGCCAGGTACGTCCATGGCGGGGCAATGCTTCAGGAGATCGTGGTTCCCGTCGTAACGGTACGGCACATAAAGGGTAAGGAGGTCGGGGCCACAAAGACAAAGAATGTGACGGTGCACGTGTTGGGGACCAGCCACAAGATCACGACCTCGCGCCACCGTTTTGAAATGATTCAGATGGAGCCGGTCAGCGACCGGGTAAAGCCGATTACCCTGAAAGTGGCCGTATACGAGGGGAATGACCCGGTCACCGACATCGAAGCAGTGACCTTTGAGAGCGCCTCCGACAAGATCGAAGAGAGGAAAAAGTCGATCACCCTTGTTCTTCAGGACCGGCAGTATGACAAGAAAGCGAAATACCGGCTTGTCCTGCGAGATGCGGAAACAGGGGTGGAGCAGGAGAGTATGGACATCATTATTGATAGGGCATTTACCGATGACTTCTGAAAATGGACAAGACACATTAGACAAAGGCTTAGATGAGCTTCTCAACCGGCATTTTGCAGGCCGGGTCGTTCGCAAAGACCTCACCAAATTAGTGAAGGAGGGCGCGAACGTGCCGGTGTATGTCTTGGAATACCTCCTTGGACAACACTGTGCCTCAAACGATGAGGCCATCATCCAGGACGGTCTCAAGACCGTAAAACGGATCTTAGCAGAGAACTATGTACGGCCCGATGAGGCTGAAAAGGTCAAGTCGATCATTCGAGAACGGGGCGGCCTCAAGATCATCGATAAGGCCACAGTCAAACTCAATGAGAAACGGGATGTGTATGAGGCCCTGCTATCCAACCTGGGTACGAAAGGCGTAGAGATCAGCACCGAAACAGTGCGGCAATACGAAAAACTATTGGCCGGGGGTATCTGGTCGATCATCACCATGGAGTATTTCTATGAAGAGGGTCAGAGAGGCTCACCCTTTCTCGTTCGGGAGTTGAAGCCGATCCAGATGCCCAATATGGATATGGAGGAGCTGTTTGAGGGCCGGCGGCACTTTACGGAAGACCAGTGGCTCGATGTACTGATCCGCTCCACCGGGCTGGAACCGACCCAATTTGAGCATCGTGTGAAATGGCACCTCCTGGCCCGAATGCTCCCCTTTGTCGAGAACAATTACAACGTCTGCGAATTAGGACCCCGCGGGACCGGTAAGAGCCACATCTATAAAGAGATCAGCCCCAACAGCATCCTGATTTCCGGTGGCCGGACCACGGTAGCGAATCTCTTTTACAACCTTGCCAACCGGACCGTGGGTCTCGTGGGTCTTTGGGATGTGGTGGCCTTTGATGAGGTGGCCGGGATCTCATTTAAGGACAACGATGGCGTTCAGATAATGAAGGATTATATGGCCTCCGGCTCCTTTGCGCGGGGACGCGACCTGATCAACGCCTACGCTGCAATGGTCTTTGTGGGGAACCTCAACCAGCCTGTTGATACACTGGTCAAGACCAGCCATCTTTTGGCGCCCTTTCCCGAGGCCATGATCGATTCGGCCTTTTTCGACCGCTTCCACGCCTACATTCCCGGCTGGGAAATTCCCAAGATGCGGCCCGAGTATATCACGAACCAGTATGGCCTGATCGTGGACTATTTAGCTGAATTCTTTCGGGAGATGAGAAAGCGGAACTTTGCCGATGCCATCAACAGATATTTCAAGTTAGGCCGTGATCTCAACCAACGCGATACCATTGCAGTGAAGCACACGGTCTCGGGGCTTTTGAAGCTGCTCTACCCCCATGAAGATTATGACAAAGAGGCGGTGCAGCGCTGCTTGGAATACGCCCTGGAAACCCGTCGCCGCATCAAGGAGCAACTCAAGAAGATCGGGGGCATGGAGTTCTATGATGTGCATTTCTCCTACATCGATCAGGAGAACATGGAGGAGAAGTTCATCAGTGTACCCGAACAGGGCGGCGGTTCCCTGATCTCACAGGGGCCCCTCAATCCCGGTGTTTTGCATACCGTGGCCACGGGAAATAGCGGGCATTTAGGGCTCTATCGCTTAGAGACCCAGGTCACGCCCGGCAACGGATCTCTTACCCTTTCAGGCTTTGGGTCGGTCAGCGCTGCAAAAGAGGCCGTAAAAGTCGGCTTCGACTATTTCAAAGCCAATGCCACCGGTGTCAGCGCATCGGTCAAGGCCGGGGATCACAATTATCACCTCCACATCGTAGAGCTTCACAACACCGGCCCTACAAACAACATGACCCTCACAGCTTTCGTGGCCCTCTGTTCCGCCGTGCTGGCGAAACCGGTTCAATCCCAGTTGGTGGTTCTGGGGAGTATGAGCCTGGGCGGCAGCATCGTACCGGTCCAAAACCTGGCCGAGTCCCTCCAGGTAGCCTTTGACGCCGGGGCAAAACGCATACTCTTGCCAATGGCCAGCGTTGGGGATATCCCCAGCATCCCTGGAGAATTGTTTGCGAAATTCCAGACCGGCTTCTATGCCGATCCGGAGGATGCTGTGTTCAAGGCGTTGGGGGTCGAGTGATAGGGAGTGTCTTATGGACTGAGACGACGAATATGATAACGGGTATGATGATATGGGCCATACTTCGCATGGAAACAATTCCATGTCTGATAATGGAAGTTCTGAAGGAGGACTTGATTTCAAAGACATCGCCAACCCGGTCAGCGCCTATTTTTTTCTGAGCGAAGACATGGGTGTCAGGCCTACACAGTTGACAGATATGAGACGGGGGCCAAATCTGCCGTTGACTCTTGGGCGGGTTATTTGTCTTTATTTTCATTAAATCAGTGCGCGGACTGGGGGACATCCTTCAATAACTCAATAACTTTTTAGATTCATCTATTGACAAATGGGCACGGGAATAGAGGATGTCCATAAATGTACAAATCTCTTTCATATTAGACTTGACCCCCCTCGTGGTACGAAGCAGAATACATAGCTGCCTGATCTGTAAAATTTGGCTTTAACCTGAATCTTAACGAAAAAGGAGTAAGAAGATGATTGTCGTTGCAAAGCTTAAAGCAAAAAGCGGAAAGGAAGAGGAAATTGAAAAGATTCTAACCGATATGGTGGGAAAGGTTGGACAGGAGGAAGGAACCCTGACTTATACCTTGCACCGTTCACGGAAAGATCCCACTGTTTTTCTGTTTTACGAAAAATACAAGGACAAAGACGCCCTGTCTTTTCACAGTTCCACTCCGTATTTTAAAGAGATGTTCGGCGCCATAGGCTCGCTTCTTGACGGGGAACCTGAAATTGACATGTATAACGAGATAGCCAGGTTAAATAGATAGGGTCTGAACGAAAACCTCGAAATGAAAATGAACACAACATCACTCAAAATTGGGAGGGGTCTACCGTTGACTCTTGCTCTGTTTTTTGTCACATTGACCCCATGTCCAGACCGTTAAGAGCCTGGGGTCGGGCCATGGTAACGGATTGAAATGGTTTGAGAAAGGATACAAAAGGAGCCCGAAATGGGGTTTATAATCGCGTTTTCAGGCCCTAAATGAACCTTTTAGGGTCGGCGCTCTTGTCTCTACTTGTTCTAAAACAGATCGCCTTCTGTGAGAAAGAATATGGACGAATGGTGTGATCAGCAAGATATTGTTTCTGATGGAGATCGAATTTATCGTTGCTCGAAATGTGGCAAGAGGCTTCATCCCCGCAAAATATTCGGAAGCGATGGTGAGCTTGCAGGGTGGAGATTGCCACCCCACAAGAAGAAGGGGCACAAGATTAGGGCAATGAAGGACCGTCAGCGCAAAATACAAAC
>JAUWPC010000109.1 GCA_030611815.1 Desulfobacteraceae bacterium | reverse complement strand
TACTGACCCATGGACCCGAACATGAAACAGGCCTCAAGCGGTTTGTCGCAGCCCTGGTCGACCAGGCTCTTCTGCTTTCGGCAGATGCAGTCGGTAACCACTATCTTGCCTGCCTTCCTGAGTATCTCGCTCGCGTCCTCGTAGGCAGCCACATTGTGCAGGACCTCTATTGTGCGTTGAACAGGGACCGTGCGTAAAAATGCAGGAGCCCCCGTGCTTATAGCGTTATGGAATCCCTCCTGTATGTATTTCTCCACCAGGCCGGCCATGCGGCGGTCCAGATTTGCTATCTGAAATTCGAACAGGCCGTGTACAAAAGGAATTGCCCCGTATCTGACCGCTTCCCCTTTCTTTAAACGGAACAGGAGGCCCCGTTGGGACATGTCGCTCAGTTGGGCGGCAACTTCATCGGGTGGCCTGCCTATACGACGAGCCACATTTTCCGGTTTTTCGAGCTTCTGCGTAAGACTCAAGAACATCCCGGCATCTTCTTCAGTGAAAAGCTCTTTCAGGATCTCAAGTTCAATGCCGGAATCCGTGGCCGGAAAACCCAGCGAATACCCATCCAGCCGTTTCTGTAATTCCCTGAAAATATCATCTGCCATTTTATCCTCCGTAAAAAGGGTTACGACTACTCTTGATTTCCGATTTTCAATTTTTTCTCGCCTTCGCCTCTTGCATACACTGCAACCGGTTTCCCTGAAAAATCGCGTCAAGGCATTGGTTGCAAGAGATACAGGCCGGCCTGTAATGGTTATCTTTCCTCCATTTGTTCACGATGAAGGGTTCTCTTATGAAAGGCCGACACAATGAGACAAAATCCGCCTCACCTCCCTCAACAACCTCTTCCATGAGGGCAAACGTCCTCAGGCCGCCTACCATCATGACCGGTACGTCCACCTCCCCTTTTATCTCCTTGCACCATCCCCGAAAATAGGCTTCACGCTCGGGTCGGTTTAATTTGGTTTTGAACTCGGTCCCCTCATACCTTTTACCCCTCAGTCCTGAGCTGATCTCGAGAGCATCAAATCCCCATTCGGCGAGAAACCGGGCCGCCAATGCCCCCTCACGAAGCTCAAGCCCTCCGGGAAAGCCGTCCTGGACCCCGATTTTAATAAGCAGAGGGTAGTCCTCTCCTGCCTTCGCTCTAATATCTTTGAGTATTTCCCGGTGGAGGCGTAAACGGTTTTCCAGATGCCCCCCCCACTGATCGTTTCGACGATTCAGGTACGGAGAAAGAAATTGGCTCAGCAAGTAAGCGTGTGCCCCGTGCACCTGGACGGCATCAAAACCGGCCTCTCTCACCCTTCTTGCCGCATCTCCGAATGATCTGACCACTTCAGAGATGTCCTCCCCGGTCATGGACCGGTATGGTCTTTTAAAGTACGGGTCATCATGGACAAACGAAGGACCTACGGCCTCAAGGTTTTTGGCCTTTAGAAATCTTGCGCTTTCTCTGCCGGCATGGAACAGCTGGATTGCGATTTTAGCCCCCAGATTATGTACGGCGTCGGAGAGCTTTTTGAGGCCTGGTATGCAGTGGTCGCTCGCCACTGAATTCTGGATCGGAGAGGTTTGACCGGAATCGTGAACATGGGAAATACCTGTAACGATGAGCGCCGCGCCGCCCCTTGCAAGGTCTTCAAAAAATTGGATCTGCTTGTCAGTCACCTGGCCCGTATGATCCGCGTAACCGTCATAGGTTGCCGACCTGACAAAGCGGTTCTTCAGTTCCATCCCCTTTATGACCATCGGTTCGAACAGAATGCTCATCATCCACCCCTCTCAGGTATTTGCCTTTTCAATGGAAAAGATCCTTCCCCCGGCCACCTTGGCGACCTTGTCATTATTTCTTCTTCGACTGAAACGCCTCCATGAGCTTTTCACCCAGAGAGCTTACCGCAGCCCCCTTGCCCGAGGCAAAGCTACGCCAATCCCCCGCATCCCCTTCATCCCCGGGACCAACGGTGATCTTCCTTTCCCCGGCACTGATACGTTGGATAACCACCGTGATGGGGTCGCCGGGCCTCATTTTTTTGATCATCCCCGGTTTGGAGGCCTCCCTCAGGGTTGATTTTGGAAGAAGACCGGTCACGCCCGGTTCCAGGGAGACAAAGATCCCGAAGTTTTCCTGTTTCTCCACCGTCCCGTTTACGGACTGACCCACCCGATACCGTTCCTCCACACCCGCCCACGGATCCCCCTCCACATCCCGGATGCTCAGGGAGATCCTCCGTTTGGCCTTGTCCATCTCCTTGATCATCACCTGCACCGTATCGCCGGGGGAAACCACATCTTCGGGTCTTGAAATCCGGCGGGTATAACTTATTTCGCTGATATGCACCAATCCCTCAATGCCGGGCTCCATCTCCACAAAGGCGCCGAAATCAAGGCATCGGGTCACCTTCCCCCGGACCGCGTCCCCCTCGTGATATCGCTGGTCCACGGTTTCCCAGGGGTCCTCAAGGGTCTGCTTTATGGAGAGGGCGATCTTGAGCTGGTCCGACTTTTCGCTGGGCTCTATGCCGATCACCTTTACCCGGACCGATTCTCCCACATGGAGAACTTCATCGGGGTTTTCCACCCTGGACCAGCCCAGCTCCGAGATGTGGATCATCCCCTCTACACCGGGGGCGAGTTCCACAAAGGCACCGAAAGGCATGAATTTCGTTACCCGGCCCTCTATGAGGTCGCCCATTGTCAGGTCCGCGTAGAAGGATTGCCGGGCCTTTTCCACGGCCCGGTCCAAGAGCTTCCGTCTGGAAAGAACGATGTTGCGGCTATCCTCATCAAATTCGGTAATGAGGAATTCATAGGCCTGATCCAGGTATTCTTCGGGGTTTTCCACATATCGCAGGTCCATCTGACTGATGGGACAGAAGGCCCGTCGCTGCACCACTTCCACCTGAAAGCCCCCCTTGATCACAGCCTTCACCCTTCCCTCCACCGGAATGGCGTTTTCAAAGGCATCCCTCAGGAGTTCCGCCCCCCCGATTCCGGCAATGGCCTTGGAAAGCCTGATCTCCGTACCGGTGACGGCAACCGCGTAGAGTTCCAGGACATCCCCCTCCTTGAAGGTGAACTGCCCTTCCTCATCCAGAAGCTCGGTCTTCTCCACAAAGCCGTCGGTTCTTGTCCCCGTGTCCACAAAGACGCTGTCCCTGCCGATGGAGATAATGGCCCCCTTGACCTTGTCTCCCACGCGGATATCTTCATTCATCCCTTGGGCATAGGACTCAAACAGCTCGGCAAAGCTCTCTTCTTCATCGGTTTGCCCCTCTGGTTCTTCCTGGGCAGTTTCTTCGAAAACATCATCAGACATGACTGTTTATCCCCCAATATACAATTTTAAAATTAACTCTCCTTACAATGAAAAGGATATCCTTACTTATGACCATTTGCACCAATTTTCCACGGTTTCCATAGAGATCTTTTATCAAAATCCTGGAGTCATTTCAACATAAGAGAGACCCCGGCAGCGATTTTTCTTATGGTCTCTCGCAGTCAAGGTCCATCAGGAGAATGGCGGGTCCCGGAAAGAGGCGGTTGAGGCTTTCCCCTCTCTTTTCAACAGTCAGGACTTGCCGTTAAGATCTTATGCCTTAATTTCTCTTGATATAAACACCTAACCCGGATAAACTGGATTAAGGAATTAAAAACAATGACCTTAACCTGATTTGGATAAGCGGGAACCAAAATCCTACGTAAACATGACGGGGTTTTGAAATATAGGTACTAATATTTGCTGGAAGGAAAACGATGACAAAAGATAAAAATCGGACCCCCGTTGCCCAAGACCTGGTTACGAGGTGCACCAAATGTAAGCTGGAGCTGAGTCACGTGGTAGTTGTCCACAACGAGGAAGGACTTGTCGAAAGGGTGAAGTGTAAGACCTGCGGGAGTGAGCACAAGTTCCGTCCCGACAAAAAAAAGGCTCCCGCGAAGACTCCTAAGAAAAAGAAACGCATGGTCACCAAAGAAGAGGACTTCGCAAAAGAGTTTGAGAAACTGGCTGAAAAATTCAAAGAAAGGGAGTCGGTAAACTACAGCATGTCAGGATCATTTAAGAAGGACGAGGTAATTGCCCACAAGACCTTTGGAATGGGGATCGTGACAAGTGTCTCATATCAGAAGATGGAGGTGGCTTTTTCCGAAGGACCACGCCTTCTTGCCTGTGACAGGTAGAAAATGGGTACTGGATACTGGATACTCGATACTCGATACTGGATGCTGGATTCTGGTTATTGGCCGTCGGTGCTTCTATTATCGTCCCGGTTTCAGCCTCTTTCTGTCTTTTCAATCGACAATCATCCATCAACAATCATCAATCCAAAGCCCCCAAGATCTCATTCCTGATCTTCTCTGTCTGCTCATCGCCATAAACCTTCTGTCCTGCAAAATCCCTCACATAAAAGGCTCCGGTGATCTTTTCCTCATCGCTATTGATCCTGGCGAACCTGATGTCTAGCTCCAAGGAAAACATCTTCTTGGCCAGATCATAAATAAGATCTATCCGTGTCCCGGCACTGATCTCTATAACGGTAAAGAAATCGGAGATATCATTATCGATTTTGACCTTTTTGGCCATTGGGGACTTGTATCCATCCGGATAGACGGCGCTCCCCTTCTCCCGGATCAATTCATCCAGGGGGAGCCGGTCTTCTAAGGCTAAACTGAGATCCCTGTGGGCTTTATCCCAGCTCTCTGCCTCACGGAGTGGGTCTAAAGGGTTTGTTACCTCGTAGATGTCAAATGCAAGGCCGTTTTTCAGGGTAAAGATATTGGCCGACAGGATTTTCATATTGTGCAATGCAAAGACCCCCGCCATCTTGCTGAAAAGCCCTGGTTTATCGTAGGTACACTGAATGACTCGAGTAACCGGGGCATTGGGTAATTTCTGCAGATGCCATGAATGCCTCTTGTTTCCAAGAGTCAAGGCCATGGGGAAGTGGAGACTCATATCGTCTAAGGTATTGCGCAGGAAATACCTTGACGATATTTGATCGATCAACTCAAGGATCTCTTTTTCAGAAAAACGGGGGGTTAATATCTTTACAAGAGCGCGCTTCTTGACCGCAATTTCATTGGTGGCATCCCTCGAGGCAAGGGTTCCCCTGTCCAAGATCCGCATTACCTTTATGAACAGTTCAATAAGGAGCATAATTTTCCACTCACTGCGCGCCATCTGACCGGTTGAGAAACTGTCAGCCACGCTCAGGAGGAAGAGCATCCTAAGCGCGTCCTTATCCTGAATAAGCTGGGCCGCCTGAACAGAGGTCTTCTCATCGCCTAAGTCCCTGCGCTGTGAAATATTGATAAGGAATAAGTGCTGTACAATCAAGAAGGAGACGACCTCCGCAGCTTTTTCCCCCATGCCGAACCGATTCAGTATCCCGGGGATAAGTTCGGCCCCTTTTTTGGAATGATCTTTACCATGGCCCTTTCCAATATCGTGAAGAAGCGTTGCCAGGAAAAGCCAATCCTGGTGTTCCAGATCTCTGAATACATCTTTAAACAGGGGCGATTGCTCATCATAGGCCCCCTGCGAGATGCGATATAGTACGTCTAAGGCCTTCAACGAATGAAGATCCACGGTCCTGACATGATAGAACCCAAACTCGGCCAGGTTTCTGATCCGCTTGAATTCAGGGATAAAGAGGGTAAGCAATCCCATCTCAAGCATGAGCCTGATAATTTTCGGGTTCGCTGGTTCTAATATGATCTTCAAAAACAGTTCCCTCGCACCTGAGGACTTGAGCAGATCCTTCCCTTTCGTGGCAATTATCCCTTTTGCCTCCCAGATAAAGCCTGAACCCAAAAAAAGACCCCTCTGGTTGGCCTCTTTCAGGGCCCTTAAAATCACTGAAGGGTCTCTTTCCGAGAGTGTCCCCTCCTTCAGGACCACATTCCCCTTTATCACCTGGAATTCCGGGGTGATTTGATCCTGGCCCGATTCCGGGGGAAGAGGATGGATCAGGTCCAGGGCCTTTACCTTGAATTCATCATGACCATATCGTATCCTGTTCATGTGGAGGTAGAGGTCTCTCATAAGCTTTTCAGGTCCCTCAATATGAGGGCCATCCTTATACCCGAGATCCTGGGATATCTGTTTCTGGCAGGCAAGCAACATCTGGTCTTCTTTCCGGTCGGCCAAGAGGTGAAGATGATTTCTCACCTTCAAGAGAAAGCTCCTGGAATGGGCCAATTTAGTGAATTCAAAGTGGGAAAAAACCGCAAAACGTCTTATCTCGCTTAGGCGTTTGCACCTGAAGTATACCTTAGCCATCCAGGCCATGAAATGCAGGTCCCTGAGTCCTCCCAATCCATCCTTGATATCAGGTTCTACAAAGTAGGCTTCGCTATGGTATTTGTCTTCTCGTTCGTGCTGATAAATCAGGAATTTTTCGAGTAAAGAGGATTTTTCCCGGTAAATACGCGACCAGAAGGCCTCTATGAAAAGTCGGTAGAATGATCGAGAACCCAACAGAAACCGGCTGTCAATCAGGGCGGTGAGCACCTTGAAATCGTTAAGGGCCAAACGGATGGATTCAGGGACAGTCAGGATGGAATGTCCCACTTCTAATTTGGCATCCCAGAGAGGGTAAATCGCACGTGGAATGATCTCGTTCATCTCTGCCGAGAGCCGGCCCTGATGGATCACTAAGAGATCAACATCGGAATGAAAACAGAGTTCTCGCCTCCCATATCCCCCCAATGCCGCCACTGCCAAGGGCTCCTGCCCGGATTTTTCTATTCTTTCCCTGAAACCAGCCACAAGGAAGAGAGAACGTACAAAGCGATCCATTAGATTAGAATATGCATGGGCCGCTTCAAGCCCGGAACCCTGCGTCAGATAGGTCTTGGCGAGGGATTCCCTTGAATTCAAGAACCCTCTTACCCTATCATACGTCTTTTTCGAGATATCAGATAGCGTCTCGGTCCTCCTCACCGGTCCGGATACGGATGGCCTTCTCCACAGGCATAACAAATATTTTTCCGTCTCCTATCTCACCGGTGTAAGCATGCTCTTTGATCACCTCGACAACACGAGGCGCAATATCAGTGGCTACCACCACCTCCAACTTAATCTTAGGCAGGAAATCCACCACGTATTCCGCCCCCCGGTAGATCTCCTTGTGTCCCTTTTGCCTCCCGAAGCCTTTGACCTCTGTGATAGTAATCCCGCTTACCCCCAACTTGAGCACGGCATCTTTGACATCATCTAATTTGAAAGGCTTAATAATCGCTTCGACTTTTTTCATATCAAATATCTCCCCATCTTTTTAAGATCTTAATCTTAATCATAATCATAATCTTAATCACATCCATACTCTACCTGAGATTCATAAATTCTATCTGCCGAATTACTTTTTATTAAACAACAAGCATTGAGACAATTTTGAGCAGGATTTTCAACAAAAGCTATTTGTTCACTGCAAAGCCGCAGAGATCGCAGAGGATTACATTTTAGACGTCATTAAAGCCTATTAGATTATGATTAAGATTACGAAAACAATGCCATATCAACTATTTACCGATTTATCCACATCCCACTCTTCCAAGCCATCCTGCTCCACATAGGCCGCCTGTTTGGGTCTGACCTTTCGATATACCTCTAAAGGGCTTTTTTGCTCTCCCTCCACCTTGAGGAGATCATCTTCAATGGAAATCCCGAACAGACGTTCATTTTCCTTGAGAAATGGCAGGATCAGGCTCCAATCCCGTTCGTCCAACGGCACAATCTCGGTCCCGTTCAGTTGCTGTTCATCCACCAGATGAAACGGATCCCGGACAAATATTGCGCCTCCCGATGCCAATGAAAAGAGATTGGATCCGGGATATGGGGTGGGAACCGGTCTGACAGCGCCCTGGTCATCAAAACCAACCCCGTTTAGGACCACGAATCCGCCCCCATCGTGGGGATCTCCTGCCATAAAGGACTCGCCTAAGTAGTCCAGGCAGGTGCCGTTTATGACAACACGGGGTTTCCCCACCGCATTGATAAGCGGGCGGCCGGCGGCATTGCCCATGACATAGACTTCGCCCCCTTTGGCGCCGTACATAAACGTCTGGCCCACATCTCCGTAAATGACCATCTTTCCCGACTTCATGATCTGCCCGAGCTGGTCCTGGGCATCCCCATGGACGTGAAAGGTAAGACCGTCGATCCCTGAACCTAAATAGTCACCCGAACTGCCATAGATATCTATACGTACACCGCCCGAGTCAGGCCCCAGGCCACACCCGTGAAAACGCTGTCCTTTGAGCCCGAATACGATAAATCGCCGCCATCCCCTCAAAAATGCCTCTGTCAACAGACGACTGTCACAGTGATCACCTTCCGGTGGAAAGAGGGATGCGTCAATAATCAATGCCTTCTCTTCATAAGCAGGCCCCCTGAAAAACTGCCGGGTCTCCCAGTCTATCAGGCGATACACGGACTTTACGTCCTCCCTTGCAAGGGATGGAAAATGATGAAATATGGCGTCTAAGGTCTGATTGATCATCTGCAGGACAGATCGACGCTTCTTGTCGTAGGTAGGATAACGCCTGTCCAACAGCCGGGTCAGGGCAGACAGGGCCACCTCAAAGTAGGCGTCACCCTTTAATGCCCACCCCTTTATCTCCTTCAGGCAATCCATAAGGTCTGAATAGTCCCAGGCGCTGATTCCATCTTTCACATAATCGTACAACAGTTCCGGTCGCTGGAGATCAAAGAAGCCGGATATGTCAAACCGATCCTTTTCATCACCCTCCACCAGATAGTAGACCTGCCCTGGAAGATAGGGCGACTGGCCCTCCGGTGCAGTGATCTCGCGGCCAAACTTATCAACGCAAGTCAGTCTCCTTTCAAGGGCGCCTTCTTCCTTTTTTTCAAGGTTGAAGATAAAGGCGCCGCCGTCGGTATGACTCCCCCCGCGGGCATTCCAGTATCGATCTGCCACGGTCCCCACGCGGGGATCTTCTGCTGCTAAGCTTTTCAGGGTGGCGTCTATGGCCTGTTTTTCAGAACATATCAGCCCCACCTGCACCCGGCCCTCATGGAGGGCAAAGACCTGGGGCCTGAGCATGGCGGTGTCTGTAATTCCAATTAGCTGAAGACGTTCATTCGCGGTGTCATTTCTCGCAATAATAAAAAACCAGGGACCGTCAGGAGAGCCGTGAATATGGGTGGCCTGAATGGCCCGGTATAATCGCTGTTTGTCTGCCGGCAACTGGTCAAAATCCCTCTCCATGGTGGGGGCGAGGGCCTCGATGACGCATTCTAAAGGATACCCGTATGTGCGGCTGTAGAGATCAAAGAGGAGGACAGATACCTCTGTATCAGTCAGGAAGAGAGGGTACAGGTTCTTCTGCCTCAGATACTCGGCCACTGAATGATAATTGGCAAAATCTCCGTTGTGGACAAGGGCCTCGTTCAGGCCGATAAAGGGGTGTGCCCCGGCCGGATGCCAGACCCTTCCCTTGGTGGGATAACGCTGGTGAGCTATCCAGATATGCGCCTTGAAATTGTCAAGTTTATAGTACTGGACCACCTGCTCGGCATAGCCAACTATCTTAAGGATGAAAAAGTTGCGGCCGTGGGAAAGCACAAAGGCCCTCTGGCTCCCATAGGCATCATAGTAGGTCTTGTTGATCTTGAAGCTGTTCTGGTAGACAAACTCATCCTCGGCCTGGCGTATCCCCATCTCTGTCATGCCGTTCTTGGCCATGAATGTGGCAAGAACTTCTTGCTTCACCCGCACAAAAAACCGAAAGACCTCTGGCGGTTGAACCCTCAGACCCCGGATATCCCTGTAATCGTTTATATGCGGAATACGTTCAGAGAAATGGACACTGAAATAAGGCTCTATGAATCGCCGCTCCAAGTCATCTATCACATCCTCCTCAAGGGCCGCGATCTGAAGGATATAGTCATCATTCAGGATCTCTTCTGAAACCCCCAACATCCTGGGATCAAACCCCATGGCCGCAATACCGCCCCCGCGGCCATTTCCCCTGTTGTGCATCTGCTTGGAGGGTTCAAAGATATGCCTTCCCCTCACAGGAATGTTGCAGGCAAACCCTGTTACACCACAGCCCCCTTCGGCCTCGGTTTCATAATAGGGC
>JAUWPC010000006.1 GCA_030611815.1 Desulfobacteraceae bacterium | reverse complement strand
CCTACACCCCGCAAATGATGCGGGTGTTAGCCGAATTTCCCGAGGCCCTGGTGCGTCTGGGTGCGGAGGCCTGGGCAGGGCAGGACGTTTCCGGGGCGATTGGGCTCTTTCGAAAAGCCGTGAGCGGGGATCCTCTGAACGGGACGGCCTTGTTGGCCCTTGCTGAGGCCGAAAAGACAAACGGCAACCGGGACGGGGCTCGAAAGATTCTCGATTATATACATGGGCTCGGTAAAAAAACCCTCCGCTGGACATGGTCCGAGACCCTGCTGGCCCTTGATCTGGGCGCTTATCCTGTGGTATGGGAAAACCTCAACCGAATGATCGAAAACAACAGGCACACTAACGATGCCCTGCAGCTTGCGGATGTGCTTCTGGCCATGGAGGCTGAGGCCGTTGACAAACGATTTGAAGCCCGGAATCTGCCGGCCTATATGAAGTGGCTCATCAGATGGGGCCGGCTGGACCGGGCCCTTGGGGTTCGGGAAAAAATGGCCCGAAAGGGTCTGAGGGATCCGAAGGCGGATGCGTGGTTGTCCACGCGGCTGCTGGCCCGAAAGCGGGTGCCCGAAGCCCTGTCCCTGGGAGGGCCTTTGCCGGGCCGGCTGAGCAACCCCGGTTTTGAGGCGGATATCACCAATGGACCCTTTGTCTGGCATTTTTCAGATCGAGGCGACCCGGGTTGGAAAATAAAACGGGTGTCGGGGACCGCCAATGAGGGCGGTTATTCGTTGTCGGTGACATTTGACGGAAGGAAAAATGGTTCCTTTGCCCACCTGCGGCAGATCGTACCCGTGGAACCAGGGATCTCTTACCGGCTCACGGCCTGGTGGAAGGGGGACGGACTCAGTACGGACCAGGGTCCGTTCTTAGAAGTTTACGGCCATGATGCCAAGGGCCTGCACGTGAAAGGCCCCATGCTGCTGGGCACCCGGGACTGGGAGAAAGTGAGTGTTGAGTTTACAGCCCCTGAAGGATGCCATGCGGTGGTGATCCGGCTGAGGCGGTACCCAAGCCGCAAACTGGATAATAAAATCAAAGGGACGGTTTGGCTGGATGATTTTGAGCTGGAGCGGGAGAGCAAGATAGCTGATGGCTGTTAAGCAGGAGAGCTGATGAGCAAGAGAGCTGATGGCTGTTAAGCTTACGAGCTTATCAGCTAATAAGCTGAGACCTTAAGCGAAGTAAAATAGATAGACGAGGAAGAATCATGGCGTATAGAGAGAAGGAACCAGAGGAGGGGTACCGTTCCCAGGAAACGGAGCTTGGTCTGACAACGTCCAATGGGGAAAGAATGCTCCCCAGCACCGAGTTTCGGGAGTCGGTCCCTGATCTCGAGGAGGAGGTGTCCCTCAGGGACTACTTAGACGTGCTTCTTCGGCGCAAGTGGCTTGTGGTGGGGTTTCTGCTCCTCACCTTTATCAGCACGGCGGGCTTTACCCTCTCGGCCACGCGGATCTATAAGGCCACGGCCAGCCTTGAGGTGAGCCAGAAGCAGGCCAAGGTCACAAAGTTTGAGGAGGTGATGGCCGGTGAGATCCGCGGCCAGGAGTTCATGCAGACCCAGGTGGGGCTCCTTGAAAGCAAGACCCTGGCCAAACGGGTGGCAGAGAAGCTAGATATAAAACAACGCCTCGAGGCACTTCAGAAAAGCCTGGGACAGGACCAGGGGCCCGGGCTTTTGGCACTGGTGAAGGGGGCGGTCGAAGAGGCTGCCATGTGGGTTTTGAACTGGTTTAGACCGGGAAATGAGGAAGAACCCGGGGATGGCAAGACCTACAAAATCGCCCTGCCTGAAGCGGTGCTTGAAGAAAAGAAGGTGTTAGGATTCATTCAAGGAAACCTCACGGTGGAGCCCCGGCGGAACGCCAGGATCATCGAACTGGCCTTTACATCCCCGGACCGGTATCTTTCCCAGGATGTGGTTCAGGCTTATGGAAAGGAGTTCGTGGCCTGGCAGATGGACAAAAAGCTCGAGGCCTCCCGTATTGCCCGCGAATTCCTCATGAAGCAGATACATCGGGCCCAGATTGAACTGGAACGTTCTGAAGGTGAGCTGAACCGCTTTGCCAAGCAGGCGGGCATTGTGTCGTTGGATAGCAATCTCAACTCGGTCTATCTCCAGTTGGAGGAGATCAACCGGTCCCTGGCCGTGGCCGAGGCCGAACTTATAAGACACGAGTCAGAATATCGCCAGGCCCGCAAGGAAGGTCCGGCCAGCCTGCCCCAGGTCATGGAAAGCCCTATGATCTCCGCTCTCAAGGGACAGTACGCTCAAATGCAATCCGAGTATCAAAAGAAAAGCGCCATCTTTTTTGATGCCTACCCCGAGGTCAACGCGCTTAAAATGCGCATGAAGAGCCTTCAGACCCAGATCGAACAAGAGCAACAAAAAATTTTCCAGTCCATCAAGAGCCGGTACAAAACCGCTGTGAGGCGGATGGATGCCCTTAAGAAAGCGGCCCAGGAAAAAAAGCTGGCCGCCATGGATCTCAACGAACGGGCCACCCAATACAAGATTGTGCTACGGGAAGTGAACACCAACAACGCCATCTACCAGAGCCTGTTAGAACGGGCCAAGGAGATCGAGTCCATGGTGGGGGTGTCGTCCAGCAATATCCACATCGTGGATCCGGGCGCCCTTCCCATCCTCCCCTTTAAACCCAAGGTCATGCTCAACCTGATGCTGGCCATTGTGGTGGGTCTGGTGGGTGGCACAGGCCTGGCCTTCTTAATGGAGTACTTTGCCGATTCCATCACCAAGCCGGAAGAAATGAGCGATCGGTTCCACATTCCCATCCTCGGGGTGGCGCCCCTGGTCAAACTGGAAGCCACCGATCCTCCGGTTGAAAAGGCCTTTCTCGGAGATCCGCGATCGGCCCTTTGCGAGGCGATACGCACCACCAAGGTCTCCATCCAGTTGGCCCGGGGAGATGCCCACACCCGCAGCTTCCTTTTTACCAGTACAACCGTGGGGGAAGGTAAAACTACACTGGCCATCAATATGGGCATGGCATTCGCCCAGGCGGGAGAGCGGGTTGTAATAATGGACGCAGACCTTAGAAGACCACGCATTCACAGGATCTTTTCCGAGGCCATTGCTTCCAACAACGGCAAAGACTTGGGGCTTTCAAGCTTTCTCGCCGGTATTGTCGATGAAGAACCGGTGGTTCCCACCGAAATGCCAAATCTTTTTATTATTCCCTCGGGCCCCATACCACCCAACCCGGTGGAGCTTCTGGCCTCCAATCGCTTTGGTAAACTCATGGAACACCTCGAGGCGCATTACGACCGTATCATTCTTGATTCACCGCCTAACCAGGGATTTGCGGATGTTCTGGTCCTCTCCCGCAAGGTGGGGGGTGTGGTTATGATCATCACCCTGGGAGAGACCACCCGTGATGCGGTGCGTCATTTCAAGCGGAGCATTCTGAATGTGGACGGCAACATTCTGGGCTGTGTGATCAACAGGGTTGATTTCAGCAAACGATACGGGTATCGTTCCTACTACCGTTACTATCGGCACTACTACAACTATGAATACGGCAAGGACCACAAGAAGGGACGTCGGTCCAGAAAAAAGTTACAAGAAAAGATGCAAACGCTTGAGAGCGGAGGCGAAGCAGTATGAAATGGGGGTGGCTCATAGGCAAAAACCGGGCCAAGCAAAATTCATTAGAGTATCCTGAAAATCTGGCACGCCTTCTGGTGGCCCTCTCCCGAAAGTGGGACACCCCGGCGTTGATCGCCTACCTGGCAGATGAACGGGTCCGCCTTTTGCTCTGCAAGGCCCTAATTTCCCCGGTATCCGGTTCCGACCGACAACTTGCCCGGCGCGCCTTGCACATTCTGCGGTCTCGCGGGATGGATCCGGAACGGTTGAAGAAACGGCTTGAGCCGGCCGCCCTTGCCCTGGGTCTGGGCAGTGCATGTGATGTACAGATCGACTATTACGATGTCCTGGACGTAAAGCTCTCGGCCACTCCACCGGAACTACGGGCCGCTTACCGGAAAAAGGCTTTTGAGATTCACCCGGATACCGCCCGGGGGACAAAGGAGGAATCCACGGACTTTGTCACCCTTCAGGCCGCTTATGATACCCTCATGGACCCAAACAGCAGGGCTGCCTTTGATCAGTGTCGGGTGCAGTTGGGTTCGTGGCGGGAGCAGCGCCCGGGGAAAAATCCCAGTGAAGGGGCCAAGAGACGGCCGACCGTAAAGCTCCGAACGACCAGCTATCGAATCGCTGCTGTGGTGGTGGTCATGGTTGTGATAGCATGGGTGCTCAGCATACTGTATGAAAGGGAGACGATGCTGGAGTTGGTTCAGGTAACGTCTTCTACTGAGCCGGGGGTAGCCCCGGAAATGGCGGAACCTGATCCCGGTGAGGTGGAAAACAAGGCGCCTGTTCTGCCTGAGGTGGTCGAAGACAAGACGGCGCCAAAGAAGCCGGCGCCAAAGAAGCTGGCGTCAAAGAAGGTGGCACCAAAGAAACCGGTACTGGAGAAGCCGGTACCAAAAAAGCCAGTACTGGGGCCTTTGAAAACGGCTGGTTTGGCTGCGCCTGAGCCGGCCGAGGCCATGGAGGCGGTGTGGGCGCCGGAGCCGGTTGAAGAAAAGAAGCCGTCGCTTGAACTGAAAACCGGAGGCAAGGGGACAACGGTGGCAGCGGCGGCCGGGACATTGACGCCCACCCCTGATCCATTTTCTGAACCTGTTGAACCCAAGACGCTACCTTCCACTGAAACGGCCAAAACAGAGGCATCGGTCGTTCCAGAATCGCGTAACAAGAAGCCGAAAGATGTGCTGAAGCCGGCTAAGGAGAAGGTTATAGAAATGCCTGAACCCAATGTTTCAGCAACGGCTCAGGCACAAGTCCCCGCTGTTTCGGTAGACACCGCCCCACCCAATTCTTCTATTCATGCCGCCAGTGTGTCACCCCTACCCGCTTTTCCCGATATACCCCTTCCGAAGACCCACAAAACTCCCTTCATAAAACGCTCACAGGTCCTTGATTTTTTGAAACGGTATACGGCGGCCTATGAAAGGGGAAACGCAGAGACCTTTTTTTCATATTTTACGGACAATGCCATGGAAAACGGAGAGCCACTTAAGGCGGTTAAGCCTGATTACTTAGAGGTCTGGGACAAAGTGAAAGACCTGGACTATCGTATCTTCGTGGATGGAACTGAGCAAGTTATTGGAAGCGATACAGTTTCTATGGAAGGGCGGTTCAATCTGGATTGGAAATTTTTTGATGGCGGAAGCGGGCAAAGCCATGGCGAGATTTTCATGGATCTAAAACTGAATAAAAACGCCTTGCGGATTTCACGCCTCACTTACCGCTTCGACGGTGAGTAGCTGTTAAGCTATTGAGCTGATGAGCAAAATAGCTGATGAGCTGTTAAGCTGGTGAGCTGTTAGAAATATTTCGCCGACGATCCTGGATCAAAGACTCCGAATTCTCATCTCTGAAACGGGCTGCCATCCAACTTGGTAAACGAATCAGCGCTCTGATCAACTCCATTAAAAAACAATCACCCATCAGCCATGAGCCATCAGCGATATCGTTCCGGATTAGAGTAGCTTATGCCGCCGATGAAGGGGATGCCGAGACTGAAGCCACTGCCGCTGGCAACCCGCCCCCAGAAAGTCGAGCCCACCACCAGGATATCCCCGTCCTCGAGGAGGTACGATCCATGCTTGGCAATTTCAAGATTCATATGTTTGACCACCCGCTTGTTTTTTGAGTTCCGGCGGACCAGAAGCACGTCTTCAGCATCTGCATAGGAGAGAAAGCCTCCGGCGATCATGATCGCTTCTTCCAAGGTGGTTGTCGCCTTGATGGGAAATGCGCCCGACCTTCGGACAGCGCCGTCCACATAAAACATGCCAGCTTCGTCGACGAAGATAACGTCGCCACCATGGATAGGAATGTTCAACTCGATTGCCCCTTCGTTGATGAGCCGGTCCAGGTCCACCACATAGGCGCCGGTCTCTTCGTCTGTTTTTCCCACACGACGAACCCGGGCTATGTTGCCGGCCTTATCGGTAAGGCCGCCGGCAAGGGCCAGGGCATCCAGGAGCTTCATCCTGGCAGGTAATTCATAAGTACCGGGTGATTTGATCTGACCCACAAAGGTGACTTTCTGGCTCAGGTGCTCCTGAACAAAGAGACTCACGTGGGGATTCCTGATGTATTTGGCCCGGTAGAGGCTCTCAACCTTTATTTCTAACTGGCGTGCGGTGAGTCCCGCAACCTCCACGTCGCCTAACAGCGGAAGCGTGATAAACCCGCGGGAACTGATCCGAACCTGAGTCGTCAGTTCAGGGGCCTCGAAGACCCTCAGCTCAATAAGATCGCCGGGGCCCAGAAGGGGGTCTGTTGCCCCGGTTTTTGGCTGAGCACTGTTAAAAATGCGCTCATTCATCTCGTTTGTACGTCCTGACTGGTTCTGTGTAGCAATACGGGTTTCGACCATCTCGTTTTTGGTCATGGCAGTATTGGTGCATCCCGCCAGTAAGGCCAGAAAAGCGATAATGCTCAGCATTATTCGCCAAAACGGCTGCCTTCCTCGTTGCTTCTTAGAATGCATCTTCGCACCTCAAACTGTATTGTGTGATGATTTTTTACCGCAGTTTTCCAGAATCAGGAGGGATTTGAATTACAAAAACAACAGCGCCCCCCTTGTAAAAGGGGAGTTCACTTGAGAAAGAAAATCTGGAAACGGGATCTGAACAGTTTGATTATTTCGGGGGTGTAAAGGGGCTTGCGTCCTTGTCGTCACTTTTCATTTCGTTGACTCCTATGACCGTTATAATACCCATACCCGTACCCGTTATCACCGCCGCGGCAATAGTCCCACCGGAGATGCCACCGCCACCGCCGCCAGTTGCTCCGCCGCCGCCCTCCAACTTGCGTTGGGCCAGGATGATGCGTTCACCGGTGTTGATGGTGTGCCTCCCATCAGAGGTTCGAATTATGAGTTTTCCGCCCTCCAGGACACCCAATTCCGACGCGGATTCTTCGACTTTGACATAACCCTTCAGCACCTGGTTCCCGGTGGCAGCGTTGAGCATCATAGCCTCGGGCACCACGGTACCCTGCGGTGTGGCAATAGTAAGTCCTTCGGGGAGGGTCGCAAAGGCAAAATAGGCAGTGCCGCTCTTGATATTCAATTCGTTGCCGATTTCCGTCCGAGAGACCATAAATGAACTGCCATCCTCAAATATCAGAGCCAGCTCCTTTATTCGCACCCCGGTCCGCCCTTCACATTTAACAAGGGTATCCCAGGGGAGGGGCGCCTCGGCGGTGTACTGAGCAACCTTCTCTCCGTCACTGAAAAAAGTGACTTTTTGGGTGGGTAAAATACGTCCTGCAAAGGGATCTGCGGCAAAACCCGGTGCTGTAAAGCAGAGAAACGCAAAAACCACCATGACCTGGGCTAAAAACGTATGCTTACGAATCCACATTTTTCCCTCCTTACCCCTAATTATTTATTATTAAGGTTTCTTTTAACATATCGCAAAATTATTTTGGTAATGTTACCACCATCTATTTGAGCGTGTCAACCCTTTTTTTAATGATTTTTTTAATTTATTACCTATTGGTTCAAATCACATAATGTTCGCGCAAGATTTACGCGATAGCAAGATTGATGGCCTCGTAAAAAGTCATTTTGCACGTCACTCCCGCGAAAGCAGGAGTCTATAACTGCTTGAACTTACTGGATTCCCGCTTTCGCGGGAATGACAATAATCGGGCATTTCCGACTTTTTACGAGTTCATCAAGATTGAATATTTATTCAATATGTCTGTAATTTAATCTGCGAAAATCTGCGTAATCTGTGGATTGTGGGGGTTTTGGAAAGGGCAGAGGTCGGGGAAAAACAGAGGTCAGAGCTCAGAGGTCAGAAGTCGGTAAAGGACAGGGTAAAGAGGGAGGAGAGCAAGGCGTTGAAAAGGATCAACCCATTGATTTTATTGATGGCGGAAGTGCATGGGAATCGAACCCACCTATCGAGGTTTTAGCCCGATACACCGGATTTGAAGTCCGGGAGCCCCACCAGTGAGCTTACCACTTCCGAGAAGTCACTATTTTGCCAGCTATTTTAGTCATACCGGCTGTTTTGTCAATACTCAGCTATTATGTTCAATATCCTGCGAATAGGTTCTGCTGCCCCCCACAGGAGCTGATCCCCTACCGTGAAGGCAGCCAAGTATTCAGGTCCTAAAAGCATCTTTCGGAGCCTGCCCACCGGGATGGTCAGGGTTCCGTTTACCGCGGTCGGGGTCAGGTATTTCAGTGTGGACTCCTTATCATTCGGGACAAGGTCCACCCACTGATTCCCCTTCCCGATTATTTCCGCTAATTCATCAAGAGGGACATCACTGTTTAATTTAACGGTAAGCCCCTGACTGTGGCAGCGCATGGCGCCCACGCGCACACAGATGCCATCTATGGGGATCGGATGTTCTGTCTGCAGGATCTTGTTCGTTTCCACAGACCCTTTCCATTCCTCCCTGGTCTGGCCTGATTCCATTGGAGAATCGATCCACGGAAGGAGACTTCCGGCAAGGGGCGCCAAAAAGTTGTCAGTGGGAAAACCGCTGTTTCGCATCTCCCCTGTGACCGTCTCGTCGATGGCAATGGCCGATGACGCGGGATCATCCAACAGGCTCTTTGAGGCGTTTCCAATTACGTACATCTGTTCGATGAGCTCTTTCATGTTCTTGGCCCCCGCTCCCGAAGCGGCCTGGTATGTCATGGCAGATATCCATTCAACATGGCCGGACGCAAACAGGCCCGAAAGGGCCATGAGCATCAAACTGACCGTACAGTTACTACCCACATAGGTCTTGATTCCTGATGACAACCCTTTGTCGATGACTGGTCTGTTGACAGGGTCGAGGACAATAATGGAATCGTCATCTAATCGCAGGGTTGAAGCTGAGTCTATCCAGTAGCCCTTCCAGCCCTTCCTTCTAAGCTCTGGGTAAACCTCTTTTGTGTAACCCCCGCCCTGGCAGGTGACGATGATATCTAATGTAGAAAGCAGATCAACATCGTATGCGTCCCTTAATGGAGGGATCTCAAGACCCACGTCAGGACCCTTTCCGCCCACATTGGAGGTGGTAAAAAAGATCGGGTCAAAACCATTGAAATCCTGCTCATCCCTCATACGGCCCATGAGGACCGATCCAACCATTCCTCGCCATCCCACAAAACCGGTTCTCAACATAAAATCCTCCCTTAGGAACTGTTCGGACTAGAATTCTAAATAGCGCCTGAACGAAATAACTATTTCATAATCTTAATCATAATCGTAATCTTACTCAAAACGATTATGATTAAGAGTACGATTAAGAGTATGAATCCAAAAACAAATTTCAAATGTGGCAGTTATTTCGTCCTAATTTGTGCGAGTTTTTAAATCCAAAATAGTATCTCAATCACGCTAATGCGTGATTTTCGGTCAGGCTCTAAATAGCGCAAATTCGTTATAATTTCAAGGGAAAAAAATTTTTCTCACTTGCACCACCTCAAAAAGTTAGCAGGAATCATACATCGGATGTGCACGCCCCTCGGCTGAGAAACATGCAATTTAAAGGCTAAAAGGATTGACATTTCAAAATGTTATACAATAGAATAAGAGTCGTTTAATGAGAGAATTATCTAGTGTCGATCCATAAATGGCTATTTTCCATCCCGCCTATCATCGGCGGGACGTCAGACTCAAATCTTAATCCTCGAAATACTCAATGTATTCCTGCGGTTAAAATTTTCGTCTTCCTTGATCTTGCAAAAACTATCTCATTTCTGGATGGACACTACCTCAGGAGTAACAAATGGTTGCGATTCCTCAAAAAATAGTAATTTTTCAGCAAAACAACAGTGGGAAGGGGAAAATTGAGGGGATAACACGATTCGGGAATAATTTGTTCAATATTGAAGTCCTTGCCATTGACCAGACCTTTCCGCCCATAATTGACGATACAGGTCCATTCCTACCGGAGGACATTCAGGCAGACCTGGTTCTGGATTTTCTAAAGCATCCCGATCTCTCCCACGACCTTGCCTTAATTTGCCTCAAAAAGGGAATACCTGTGGTTGCCTCTGGCAAAAAAAGCAGGGTGAAAGGGGTTCTTACCCCTCCCACCTGATGCGCGCTTCCGAGGCAGGCCTGTCTCGGAAGGTATGGCGAGCGATTTGGCGCGCCGGAATTCGCTGTGGACCTTAATGACGGGCGCATTTCCGGAATAGATGTGGTGCGTGGAGCATCCTGCGGGGCAACCTGGGATGCTGCTGCGCGAATGGTCGGAATGACAACCGATGAGGCAATCATACGCATGGGACTCGAAGTACAATTTTTTTGCACGGCAGATCCCTCGGGCTGGGACCCCATTTACGGAAAAAGCCCCGTACATTTAGCCGGCAAGCTCCATAGCTCCGCACTCAGCAAGGCTGTGGATGTTTCAAAATCCCAGACCATAGAGAAGATAGAGTCCGGGGATACTAAGGATCAGAGATGAATTAACTTCTCCATCTCTTAATCGTACTCATAATCTTAATCTTACTCAAAACGATTAAGATTATGAGTACGATTAAGATTATGAAATAAGGAGCCAAACATAACATGGGACTTCTTGTGAGATGGTTAGTGCTCACAGCAGCCATTGTGATCACCTCTTATCTGATAAGCGGCATCGAAGTAAGCGGCTTTTTCAGCGCATTCTTTGCTGCGGCTATCTTGGGCATTTTAAACATTTTTTTTCGGCCTATCCTCTTTATCCTGACCCTACCCATCAATCTCCTGACCTTTGGCCTTTTTACATTCGTCATAAACGCTCTCTTGTTGAAGATGGCATCCGGTGTAATTTCAGGATTTCAGGTTCACGGGTTCTGGTCGGCAGTACTTGGCGCCTTGGTAATCAGTGTGGTGAACTGGCTGTTAACCTCATTCATTAATGAGCAGGGAAGAGTAGAGTACACTGACATGAGGAAAAGAGATAATGGCAGGTGGGAGTAACTTTGCAAACCCAGTTCGTCTAAGATAGGGGTATCAGCAATCAGCATGACCAAGAAAGAAAGAACGAGCTACGTCTGCCAAAGCTGCGGCTATGAAGCCCTTAAATGGATGGGTCGATGCCCTGAATGCGGCCAGTGGAGCAGCATGGTAGAGGAGATCCGAAAACCTTTCAAAAGGGACACAAGGTCTTCTACAATGAGCCGGCCGGAGCGTATCGATGCCATATCCTTAGCGCCTGAGATGAGATTGAAGACCGGGCTGGCCGAGTTTGATCGAGTCCTTGGCGGTGGCGTAGTCCCCGGGTCAGTTATCCTTATAGGCGGAGACCCCGGGATCGGAAAGTCGACTATTATCCTTCAGGTGCTGGACAGACTTGCCAGGCAGGATTTTCGTTCCTTATACCTTTCGGGGGAAGAATCCGCACAGCAGATCAAGTTAAGGGCCGAGAGGCTTGGTATTGACTCAGAAGGTCTCTATGTAATGACAGGGACCTGCATTGAAGATTTTTTTGATAGAGTAGCTCCGCTGAAGCCCGACCTTGTGGCCGTTGACTCGATCCAGACATTCTACACTGACGATATCGCTTCGACCCCCGGCAGTGTAGGACAGGTAAGGGAAGTGGCCTCACGCCTGATGGCCTATGCAAAAGGATCGGGGACCCCCGTCTTTTTGGTGGGCCATGTTACTAAGGATGGCGCCATTGCAGGGCCAAAGGTCTTAGAGCACCTGGTGGATACAGTCCTCTATTTTGAGGGAGACAGGGGACATGCGTTCAGGATACTCAGGGCGGCCAAGAATCGTTATGGTTCAACCAACGAGATAGGCGTCTTTGAAATGAAGGACTCAGGGCTTGCCGAGGTGGACAACCCATCCAGAATGTTTCTCGAAGAAAGGCCTGAAGACGTGCCGGGATCTGCGGTAATCTCCTGTATTGAAGGGACAAGACCCATCCTTGTTGAAATCCAGGCATTAGTCAGTCCAAGCCCATTAGGCATGCCGAGAAGAACGGCCATCGGTGTTGACCAAAACCGTATTTCCCTGCTTGTGGCGGTCTTGGGGAAAAGATTGGGAATGGAATTGGGAGATCAGGATATTTTTGTCAATGTGGCCGGAGGACTGAAGGTAGATGAGCCCGCGGCGGACCTCGGTATCGTATCTGCCATGATGTCCAGCTTTTTGGGCAGGCCGATCAGCCGTGACATCGTGGTGTTTGGGGAGGTGGGCCTTGCCGGTGAGGTAAGAGGGGTAAACCAGCCGGAGATTAGAATGAGGGAGGCCAAAAAATTAGGGTTTTCGCACTGCTTTTTATCTCAAACCAACTTGGTAGGGTCGAAACCGCCGGACGGTATGAAACTATCGGGAATGAAATCGGTTAAGGACCTTTATGAATTCTTATTTGAATGAGAGAGCCCAGGGACCCACAATTTTTTTCTACTTGTTATCGGGGCTATTCCAATTTATCTTGAAGAGATCTCAAGGTTATCTTTAAACATTCCTTTAATGTGGCGCCAACACCATCCCCCTTAAATGCACTGGCTGAAAAATAAGGCACATTCTGCTGACTGTTTAAGTCCTTTTCCATGGTCTCAACCGATAGGAGGCGAATGCCCTCTTCAGCAAGGTCCCTTTTGTTGTATTGGAAAACGAGAGGAATTTCAGAAATGCTGATGTCATACTCTTTCAAGTTCTGTTCAAGATCCTTCAGCGACAACAGATTGTGCTCACGCCTGAGCAGAAGGGAATCGGCAACAAAGACGAGCCCATCAGCCCCTCTTAACACCACTTTTCTCGTTGAATTGTATTTTACCTGACCCGGGACGGTAAATAACTGAACCCGTATATCATATCCACGTATTTTCCCGAGTTTCATGGGGAGGAAGTCAAAAAAAAGGGTGCGATCTCCCTTAGTGTTGATTGAAACCATTTCTCCTGTTGTCTGTTTTCTATAGGTCCTGAAAATATACTCGAGATTGGTCGTTTTTCCTCCTCTCCCAGGCCCATAGAATACAATTTTACACTCCATCTCTCTGGTTTTGAAATTGAAATTGGCCATAAGTTCAAACTCCGAGCTCCACAAAATTTTAGGATACCACAAATCAATGTGATAGTCAAATTACCAGCCCCATAGGAGGTGGCTTGTTTTTATTGGTCCTGGAAGGCACTCACTTTAGGCACTTCAAACTTTAGGCACTTTAGTTCACTTTAGATCACTTATAGCTATAAGAAGTTCTTCCCATAACGATCAAAAGGGGTAAGAAAGAAGAAATTGCCATGTAAGTTAGATCTTGACACCAATTGACCTTTCTCGTAACCTTCTATTTCAACATGAAAGCTGCGTTCTTCGGCCGTAGAGCCTTTATTATTTTGAAAGTAAATTCTGTCCCGTACAATTTCAAAACTATTTCCCCTGCAAAAGAGGTGACTCAGCCACGATCTACCCTCAATCGATGGAAGAAATGGATGTTAAGACCAGAATAAAGGAAGCGGAAATCTACCGTTCAATGGGATTATTGAAGGAATCTCTAAGTATTTACGACGAGGTTTTATCAGCTGTTCCAGAAGATGAAATCCACACTCTGAAAACAATAAAAAGAAATATCCAACTCCTGAAAATTGAGATAGAGAACCTAACAACAGAAATTCCAGAGATATCTCAAGAAAACATTTCGATAATCAAAGAAGCGATTGCGACCGATGGAAATGCCCTGGAAATCCTGAACAACGCAGAAGCCTTCAAGGAACTGGGGTTTATGAAAGAGGCAGTAACTGAATATGAAAAGCTGTTTGAAATTGACTATCCTGCAATTAAGATAATCCCGGATTTTGTGGAATCTCTTTTGGGACTGGTCTCACCCAACGATGCCGTGGAAAGGGTGGAGCAGACGCTAAACAAACTATCTCTGAAAGCCCACCAATTGGCGCAGATCAAATATTCCATCGGCCTCCAGCTGGAGCATAATGGGAACAAAGATCTCGCGGTCAACCAGTTCAAGTCTGCTTCAGAAATCGATCCGGAAAATAAAGAGATTGAGCAAAAACTCAGTCTTGGAATTTTATCTTTTTCGCCAGGCTCAAGATACAGCTACCTTCTCAAAGAGAGGGTCGTGACAGTCGCTCAGCTCCAAAATGCGCTGGCCATTTCCAAAAAAATTGACAAAAGTGTAGAATTTGTTCTGATCGATCACTTCAAAATCAGCAAGGAAACAATAGGTAAGTCCTTGTCAGAGTTTTATGATTGTGGTTTTCAGGACTTTGATCCAGATCTGCCGATCCCGGTTGAGATCATAAACAATTTGAAGAAACCATATCTATTGCACGCTGGATGGGTTCCTTTGAGTTGGGGAAAGAGAGGGCTGGATATCCTCATCGATGACCCCAGAGACCTCCGAAAAATCGATCAGGTTAACGGCTTGATGAAGGCAAACAGGATCAGGTTCTTTATAGGAATCAGAGAGGATATCCAGAGCTTTATCAATCTTTTTTTTAGGGAAGAACCCAAAGTATCCCCTGAAAACATGCTCGAAGAACTGGACATGCTCCCTTATGTTACGTTTGAAGAAGAAGATGGGGACATAGAGGACGAAATCGAGACCCTTGATGAGTCATCAAGTAAGGTCGTAAAGCTAATTGACCAGGTCATCGTAACTGCCTTTCGAAATAATGCATCCGATATTCATATTGAACCAGAAATAATTTCAAAAAAGACAAATATCCGTTTCCGAATAGACGGGGTTTGTCAAGATTATATCCAGGTGCCTAACTCCATGGCCAGAGGTATGCTCTCAAGGATTAAGATTATGGCAGGGCTGGATATTGCCGAAAAACGCTTGCCTCAGGATGGCAAAATTAAGTTCAAACGTAAGGGAATCCGCCCATTTGAACTACGGATCGCTACTCTTCCAACGACAGGCGGCTTTGAGTCAGCCGCATTGAGAATTTTGGCTGAAGCCGGTGCGATGAAAATAGAAGATATCGGGCTAAATGAACGAAATATGAAGGTCCTGAAAAAAATTATCTCTCAACCCCATGGCCTGATATTGGCAGCAGGTCCCACAGGTTCAGGCAAGACTACTACATTGCATGCGGCTCTTGGAGCTATCAATCACCCAGACATTAAAATTTGGACCGTAGAGGACCCTGTGGAGATAACCCAACCGGGCCTAAGCCAGGTGGAAGTAAGGCCAAAGATCGGCCTTGATTTCGAAAGAGTGTTGCGTTCGTTCTTGAGGGCCGACCCTGACGTCATAATGATCGGTGAGATGCGTGACTATGAAACCGCATCCACTGCCATCAAGGCCGCTCTGACCGGTCACCTTGTGTTTTCGACTTTACACACAAACGGCGCCCCCGAGACCGTGATCAGGCTGTTAGATATGGGTCTGAATGCACTCAATTTTTCCGACGCCTTTTTGGGCGTTTTGGCCCAGCGCTTGATCAGGAGACTGTGTCTCAATTGCCGGAAGGAGTATCATCCTTCTAAAGAGGAGTTTCAAGAGATTGTGAATGATTATGGCACCGAGCATTTCGAAGCGACAGGGATCAGATATTCTGAAGACCTTGTCATTTATCAGCCTGGAAGTTGTTATAAATGTTCGGAAACTGGCTATAAGGGGCGGATAGTGATACATGAGCTAATGGAAAGCACTCCTCAGATAAAACAATTGATCAAAGAAAACGCAAACTCAGAAAAGCTTTTTGCGCAGGCAGTAACCCAAGGGATGACCACCTTGAAACAAGACGGGATTCATAAGGTTTTTCAAGGGATAACCGATATTCTCGAGGTGCGACGAATCTGCATGAATTAGTCTTGATGAACTCGTAAAAAGTCCCCCGCTGAACTGAAGCGGGAGACTTTTTACGAGACCGTCAGTCTTAGATGGAAAAGTCTCTATTTAATTGAGGACCCAAATGTCGAGAAGCGCCTTAATTGTGGACAGTGATTTCTTTTTTGCGAAATTTCTTGGAGAATTACTTGAGAACAGGGGATACGAAGTTACTCAGGCCAATGACGGTAAACAAGGGATAGCAAAACTGGAAGAGGGGGAAGTCGATTTAATTTTTGTAAATATCATAATGCCAAGGATGGATGGAAAACAATTGATTGATTTCATCCGCAAAAAATATCCTGAGGCCACCTTTTCCATAATTGGCATGTTGGACGCGATAATCGAGTTGCGGGACATGCTTAAAGAGATCGATGCAGACTATTACCTTCAAAAGAAGCCGATGGAAAGGATGACCGACTATCTGGGTGAGTTTCTGGACCTCATAGAGACGGATCCTTTTTGCTTACCATCAGATGAAATTCTTTTTGATCCAGAAGATGTGTCCCGAAGACAGACGACGGTGGACTTGCTTGAATCATGGAATTTCCAACAGGAAATCACTGAAAGTGCCGGGATGGGAATCATCGTCATTGAAAAGGATGCGAAAATTGTCTATGCTAATTCATTGACACTGAAGATTCTGAATAAATCCCTGACAGAGGTCTTATCTCAGCAGATAACGAGCATCTTCCCCAGAAGTGAAAACAGAAAAACGGTGAACGCGCTTAAGGAAGTTGCCCGAAATCAGGAATTGAGAAAGCTCGCCTTTACGATCACCATCAATTCTGAAGAAACCCAAGTAATCGTCTCACTTCTGAAGGTGAATCATGAAATAGCAGGATGGGTTATGGTTCTTGAAGACATAGACAAATCGGAAGACAGCTATTATAGTGCCTGAACGAAAAATCCTAATTTTCGTTCGGACACATTAAACACTCAGCCCATAAGGGAACAGGACAATGAAACACGGCTTTATCCCTATCAGCATAAAGAAATATGTAAACCTTCATCTTAAACATAACAAAGATCAAGACCGCAAGGAACTGACCGAGGCCCTTGATGATGCCCTTAGCGCAAACAAGCATGACGTCAAGTGTGCCTGCGGCAACCCTATCTGGGTCATCGGATCCGCACTTTCAGGATATGCCTGTTTTACATGCATTACAGGCGAGGCAGATCCGGAGGATGATTATGAAATTGATGAGGCCTGCGGTTCGGACCCTTACCAGGAGGGCGATATTGATAGGTTTCGATTTGAGCAGGCCAGCGAAATCATAAGGAAGCACCCTGATAACTATGTAGAGAAGCTGGAAGAGATAGGATTTCAGTGGTTCGATGATGATGCATGGGAAGAAGAAGAGGAAGAAGAACGGGCCGCAGTGCCGCAAACCGAAAACCAGAAGGCGCTGGTAGCGTTTTTTGAGGAAGGTGGGCTCCTGACACAGGCACTTCTTGACGCCTTCCAGGCAGAAAAATATGCCGATGAGCCCAACTATCCTTTATTCAGGAGATATTTCAAGCAGATAAACAGTAATCTCAAAAAGCTGATTCTCTGGGGACTGGATAAATATCCCACTGATAGCGGCCTGCTGGATGATCTCTCCTTTTTCCAGGAATTTGACAATGTACTGTCAGAGCTGATCAATCGCTATAAAACGGCCTGCCTGCAGGAAGAAAACCTGGATCGTTTCGATATCCTGGTCCAGGATTTTTATATGAGCACCATCGAATCAGGGTTTGACGCCTATTATGAGCTGGAAGAGATGTTTGAAAAGAATACAGAAAAAAAACACATCATTGACCGGCAAATAGCTGAGTTGCAGGAGTCTGAAGACGAATTGCCCTGTAATATTCCGTTGTGACCCGGGTTCAAAGGTTAAGGGATGAGATAGTTTTCCTAAGACTATTCCCCGTGATGAGTAACAGGCTGTCGTATCCGTTTGGTCTGGCCGCGGCGTCGCTTGGATTCCAGCCGGCGCTTCCTTGATGCGAGGGTCGGCTTTGTTTTGTGGCGTGGTTTGGGCTTCAAAGTCGCCTGACGGATCAGACCGATCAGCCGGTCCATGGCATCCTGACGGTTTTGATCCTGTGTGCGGAATCGCCGGGCATGAATGATCAAGACGCCCTCTTCGGTCATCCGACTCCCGGCTAAAGCAGCGAGACGCCTGAAAACATCTGGGGGAAGTGAGGGAGATCTGCCCGCGTCAAAGCGAAGCCGGACAGCAGTGGCAACCTTGTTGACATTCTGCCCTCCCGGACCCGAGGCACGGATAAAATCCTCCTGGATTTCGCTTTCTTCAATTGCGATGGTATCTGTTATGCGAATCATTCCATTTGGTCCCCAGCAAGACGTCCCGGTTGAAAACCTAATCTGTTGCTTCAGCCCCGTCTAAAGCAGCGGGACCTTTGAAAAATGCTCAATTTCTCCTTACTCTCTCTCTTTCCTGAAACCCGAGAACACCCAATAGATCCCCCAGAGCAACGCCACCGGACCAGCGGCAACATAGAAAAATAGAGGCCAGTGGCCTTCCCAGGGCTCCAGAAAAAACACGACGATGACCGGCCACAAAAGAGAAGCCACAATGGCAAATCGAATCCGTCCTGTAAATCTAAAGCCCCGATCACGGGGTTGAAGATCCCCCTCCGGTTTTCTCGCCATCAGTCTGGGGAGCATAAAAATGCCCAAAACAATCGCAACAATCAAAAGGATTTCCATTATACCGGACATTCTTGCTATTCCTTGAGAGTAAAGCTTGCACCATACAGGGAATCCACCATGAACCTGACTCAAACTGCCCCGGGTCAGAGGATTTTCTATCAGAAAAGACGTGCTGATGCAAGGAGTTCTGGTGGGCTTGACTACATCTACTGCACCGCCTATAATAGAGCCTAATTGGCCCGGCAGTACCGGGACCAGGGACTATAGACGAGAAAAGGCCTTTTGAAAGCAGGGTTCGAGGCATGACAACAGGTCATAACGAAAAGATGAAAAACCGTACTGCAATCCTGTTTCCCCATTCTTATCTGCATGAATCTGCGAGAGACAGGCTATTGTCTTCTTTTGGCTCCATAACCATTTGTCAACCATGGTACATGGGGTCCGCTGCCTGCACAGAAAGCAATGACGGCCGTATCACCATCGTACGCCCCCCTGAAGGCCTGAAGCCCCCGGAGGATTTCAGAAAACTCCTCTCTGAATACCGGCTCTGGATGAGCCAGAACCAGGGATATACCCCTCTACCCACAGGGGGCGGGGAAGATGCGACGTGGGAAATCAGGCGCGCCCTTCGTCAGACAGGAAAGGAGGTTCGCGAACCGGTTGAAGAACAGGCGCTCAAATGGCATCTCGTCCTCCATTTAGAACGGAAACTGGAAGAGGACCGGACCTCTGCAGATGAGATGCTGCTTCGAGTGAAGGCGGAAAAATCCCCCCTTGCAGAGGCGCTCGGGGAGACGAACCTTTCACACGGTCTTTTCGACGACCTCCCCCTTTCCGATTCACACCCTTCCATAGAGGATCGCCACCTCAGCCATGTGTTGGGCGCATGGTTCGGCCTGTTCGGTCGCTCTCTTCCGGACGGCGTCAGCCTTCTGACGATTGCCCCCGGCGTTCTGAGCTATACAGCCGAGCTCTTTGGAACCGGGCTCCCCGAACCATCTAAGGAGGAAGGTGCGTCATCCTTCCCGACAATACATCTCACCCGGTCTTTAGTTGACTCCCCTATGGAGAAAGATTCTGTACTGGCGGGGCTTTCAGGCAGGACGCTTATTCTGGTGGATTGTGGATAGAGAAAAAGCAATAGTTAAGGCCCTGGAACAACAGGGCTGGATTAGACAGTTTGTGGCCAATGAACCCCGGCTCAGCGAAGCAGTTGAGATGTATAAAGAAGCAAGGTTCGAGGTTCATCTTGAACCCCTTCCCCCTCAACCGAAGCAGCCGGCAGAGGAAAAATGCGACCTTGATGCCGATTGCCACCAATGTTTTGAGGGTTTTGAAGATCAGTATAAAATAATCTTTACCAGACCAGGTGAGAGCAATACTGATCGCCTGGAAGACGACCTTTTCTAATTCTATGAACATGAAAATAGGACCCGGAAACCTTCGACCTACCTGATGCTGTGAACCAGGACATTGCAATCCCTTCAGAAAGAGTTGAACTGGTCAAGATGGGAAAACTCGGATATGAATAGAAATGTTGTCTTTAAGGGCAGCCTCAATTTTTTAGCCCTTCCTGAATTGGTGCAATTTATCGGCACAACTGGTAGCACCGGAGTTCTTCGATTAACTACCCCCTACTCCCGGGTTACGGGATCAATATATTTCTTGAGGGGCACACCAGTAAATGCGTTTAATGGCTCGTTGGCGGGTCTTGATGCCCTGTACTCTATGTTTGGATGGAAAAGAGGGGAATTCGATTTTAGCCAGGAAAAGATTAATGTGGACACAACCATCCATATGGGACAGATGGAGATCGTCCTTAATGGACTGAGAATGCTGGATGAAGGTATGATCAAAGGGTTAGAGCCGGGCGGTTTGAAAAAAGAGGAGTTAGGAATCTTTGATACCAGTTTTAAACTCCCCCTAATTACAAAACCGATTACCCATCATTCTTTAATGGTTGCAGAAGAGGAATTCGCAGACGGTGATAGGATTATTGAGGAGGGAGAATATGGAAGCTGGATCTGGATTGTGCTAAATGGGGTGACAGAAATATCCAAAAAAACGCTCAAAGGTCCCGCAAAGATCCTGAAGGCGGGGCAGGGAACCTTCGCGGGAAATACCTCTTCTATATTCAGGGGGGGGTACCGTAGGATTGTTACCATTACGGCATCAGGGAAGGTTCAATTAGGTGTGCTTGATACACAACCGCTCCACGAAGAATATTCACGTCTCTCTGCTGAATTCAGGAAAATTCTTTTCAGTCTTGACAACAGATTCAGGGAGGTTACTGAGAGGCTGACTGACATCCGCTCAAAAACCACGAAGTTAGAAGATTTTATTGACGGCCGGCATGCCATTGCCAAATTGGACAAAAGCAAAGAGGAGGCTTTTATAATTGAGAGAGGGAGCGCCTCAGTACTTCGAAACAGAGAAAATGGCTACATCCCATTAGCCAACCTGAATAAAGACGATTTTTTTGGTCAGATTCCTTTTCTTGACATCAGCCACGAACCCCATTCTTCCTCTGTTTTTTTGTCAAAGGACCTGAAAGCAACAGCACTCGATCTGGAGGGACTGCAGAAAGAATATGAACAACTATCTAAGACATTTAGAAGCATCGTCAAGTTTACAGCAAACTGCATATCGATCGCGACTATGACCGCATGTAAACTTCACTCGCAGACCAATGAAACTAATCCTGGCAAAACGGATTCAAGCATTTGAGGGTGTGTCATTGCAAGATATTTCCCTGCAAATCCACGATGGCCCTTGGAGGTCACTTCTGATGACCTTTCTTGATGGAATATCACCTTAATTGGCCCTGAGGTTTTCCTTACAGTCGTAGAATATAGTCGAGTAGTTGAGTGATTAATTTGACAATCTCTGCAAGGGACTTTGACCATGAAAAAGCTGTTTTTCCTCCTGCTGCTGTCAGCCGTCCTGACCCTCTCTTGGGCCTCTTTTTCTTTAGCTTTTGATAGCGAAGAAGCCGGACGTCTTCAAATAATTGACGGGGCCATATGCCTGAAGATCTCTTCTCTAAAATGTTTGGGTAGTAACACTCAATTCCCATCTGATGTAGGCAAACTGTACTGCTTTACGAGAATTGTAGGGGCATTGAACCCCATATCGGTTACTCATGTCTGGTATTTTGGTCTCAGGGAGCGATTGCGGGTCAATCTTGCGGTCAAATCCGCTAACTGGAGGACATACAGCTCAAAAACCATTCGTCCTCAAGAGATCGGATACTGGAGTGTCGAGATCCTGGGCCCACTCGGAGAGCCCTTAGGACTCTATAAATTTGAAATCTGCCCCACACCGGGCGATACTGGCCGCACCTCTCTTTCACATGCACGGCGAGCCGGCCAAAAAATCAGAACCGCGAAAAAGGCCGTGCCTGCAAAGGTTGTCGAGCATCCTCCTGTGAAAATTTACACGGCTCCTGACACGGTAACCCAAGAGACCGACAAGGATGCGGGGGATAAAGACGGCAAACTTGTTGCCAAGATTGGCCCGCCCCCATCAGATGAGAGGGCCAAATCGGCCCAGGATAAGGCCTTTAAAATCATCGGAAAGAAGATTGAATTACAAATTGGTGAAAAGGGGATCAACAGGCTATATATTGATCTGAATCATTACACCACCCCGGTTGTCCTTGTTTTGGGAGGAGCCGCCCCCAAAGTCGCTATTCACATTATGAATGTCTCTTTCTGGGACGGACGCCCTGAAATTCCTGTAAACGGAAAGATAATCAAGCAGGTCAGGTCAAAATTGCATTACAACTCCGAAACGCTGCGTATCCTACTTGATCTTGACCCGGACATAAATTACACAATCAAATCGTATCATGAATCAAAACGCACCTATTGCGTGGAGGTAAGCGAAAATCGGCCAGGAAAGTGACAGGAGGGACAAGACAATAATAAAAACAACGACCTTGTCCCTATTGACGATCCTCAGCCTCATAATAATGAGTGTTAACCTGGCTAGCGCTAAGGATGAGATAACTTTCTGGACCACGGAAGTGGAGAAGGACCGCCTATGCATCCAGCAGGATATCGCTCGTGGGTTTATTAGAAAAACAGGTATCGCTGTCCGAATAATCCCTGTAGAGGAGAATTTCTTAACCGCAAGGGTCACGGCCGCGTACGCAGCCAGGTCTCTCCCCGATGTGTTGTACCATCCCATTGACTTCACTATCGGCTGGGAAAGGGCCGGGATACTCGACGCGCAGTCTTCTACCGAGGTAGTGGCCTCCCTCGGTAAGGATACCTTCAGCCCGGGACCTTTAAACCTCGTCCGGGTCAAGAATGGCTATGCCGCAGTACCTTTAGATGCATGGGGCCAACTCCTTCTCTTTCGCAAAGATCTCTTCAGGGAAAAGGGTCTCTCGATACCCGACACCTGGGATCATATCCTGAAGGCAGCCAAGACCCTGAATAATCCACCGAGAATGTGGGGCTTCGAGGTTGCAACAGACCCGGGTCAGACCTACACCCAGCAGGTATTTGAGCACCTTGCCCTCTCCAACGGTGTTAGATTGGCAGGTCGAATCGGAGACCCCAACCATGAGATCAATCTAAATACCCCTGAAATGGTGGCAACCCTCCGATTTTACAAGGCCCTTTCCCGTTTTACTCCACCCGGAAACATAAGCTGGTTGCACACGCGGATGGACTACCTCTCCGGTCGAGCGGCCATGATCATCTGGTCTCCATTTATCTTGGATGAACTCTCCGGGCTTCGTAAAGACCAGCCTGTTTTGCCTGATATTATAAAGAAGGAACCGGGGTTTCTGGCCAAGAATACCGGTTTTGTTACTGTCATACACGGACCAAACGGATCGGCCCAATACGGGCAGATAAACTGCATGGGGATAACGCGGGATGCGGCCAGGGCCCCTGCCAAACAGTGGGTGGAATTTCTTCTAAGCGAAGGATACCTGAGGTGGTTGAGTATGGCGGCAGAGGGTAAATTGCCCGTTCGCAAGGGGACCAAGGTTACGCCAGAGTGCTTTATTAACGGCTGGATGGACCTCGATTTTGGAGTAACCACCCAGGCCAGGATCCCCCGCTTTTACGGGATGTCCGTGGCCAAAAGCATGACCGCGAGCGTGGATGGACTTGACCGGTGGGGTCTTGCCAGGGGAAAAGGCGCCCTTGTATCTAAGATCTATGGCACAAAGATCATTCCCGAGATCCTCAAACGCTTTCTTGACGGAGAATTGAACGTAGAAGAGGCCGCCCGGCTGATGAATGAGAGAGTAAGGGCTTTGGATTGATGATTGATGATTGTCGATTGTCGATTGTTGTAGCGAAGCGGCCTCTGGCTCGGAGAACCTACGGCTCGGAGAGAAATTCTGCCTTGACCAGATTTAGGGCGGGGATGATTGTCGATTGAATAACTCCAGGAAGGGGTTAATACCTTTTTTCGCGCGTAGCGTTACACAGGAAGACAGATGACCGTCAGCAATAAACACCATAGGGAATCCCGTCTTGCCTTCTGGATGCTGGCCCCCACCTTCGCGGTCGTCCTTGCCTTTGTTGTTTTCCCGGTGATCTGGAATCTCTGGATCTCCTTAAAGCCGGTTTCTTTGGCTGACCTCAGGGGAGACGCCCTGTTTCAATTCAACCTTAGCTTAGACAACTTCCAACAGGTCTTTTCAGATCCTGACTTTGAGACCGTCCTTTTGACCACACTGGTCTATACCATCGGGGGAAGTCTCCTCTCTATTCTCTTAGGCTTGATGGCGGCCCTGCTGGTCCATACAGAATTCCGTGGGCGTGCCCTCTTGAGGGGGCTTTTCATTGCCCCCTATATCGCCCCTGTAGTGGCAGTCACCTTTACCTGGAGCTTTATCTTAGATCCCCAGTTGGGCGTCTTCAACCGGTTCGCAGTGGACCATGGCCTCCTGACCCAGCCGATCCCCTTCCTCTCCCAGCGCTGGCTTGACCTTGATATCATGGGCGTTGGCTTTCGTCTCCCCCTGGCTCTCACCTCGGTGATCCTCTTCGAGGGATGGCGTTATTTCCCCTTTGCATTCCTCTTTATCCTTGCGCGTCTCCAGGCCATACCGGATGAGTTCTACCAGGCCGCATCAGTGGACGGGGCCACACCGTTTCAGCGCTTCTTCCACATTACCCTGCCGCAGCTAACAACTGTCCTCTCTACGCTCTTCCTCTTCAGATTCATCTGGACGTTCAACAAATTCGACGATATCTTTCTGCTCACAAGGGGCCACGCAGGGACAAAGGTTCTCCCCCTTAATGTGTATGATTACGCCTTTGGTGAGTTCAATATAGGAGCAAGCTCGGCAACGGCAATGGTCCTGTTCGGGATCCTTGCTGTCTTTATCTTTGTTTATTTACGCTGGGGCCTTAGGATTGAAAATTGAATATTGAATATTGGGGGCAAAGAATGAACGCTGAAGAACTAAAAGAGAGGACGAAAAACTTCGCCCACCGTTGTGTGAAGTTGGCGTTGTCTTTACCGAAAACTCAATTAGGGAAACATATCGCTGGTCAATTGATCAGGTGTTCCACATCAGTAGCATCAAATTATAGAGCTTCCTGTCTGGCCCAATCAAAATCCAGCTTTGTTGCAAAAATAAGCATTGTTCTTGAGGAAACAGATGAATCCTCTTTTTGGCTGGAATTCATCATCGATGAAAAATTGTTGAAAAGAGCTCTTGTGGAACCGTTACTCAAAGAGGCTAATGAACTAACCGCCATCTTCTTTGCAAGTCGGAAAACAGCAAAAAGCAAAGTATAAAAAAGACATCGCGAAGCGATACAACAAATATTCAATATTCAATAGTCAATAGTCAATTCAGAGGCCGCCATCTTCTTTTTATCAAGAAAAACAGCAAGAAGCAGAATATGAGACAATATTCAATATTCAATTTTCAATTTTCAATCAAGCTGAGCAGAGAAGGAATTGAACACACTATTATCCGTGTCCTCAGAATCGTGGGAATCCTCTTTTTTATCCTCATAGTGGCCTTTCCTTTTTACTGGATGATAGTCTCATCTTTACGTCCTTTAGAAGAGATCCTAATAAATCCTGCCAACTTGGGATTGGATTTCCGTAAAATCGATCTTAGCGCCTATTATGACGTCCTCTTTGATCATGGCTTTGTCAGGTATATTTTAAACAGCCTCTATGTCTCCATCATTACGGTAGCGCTATCCGTAGCCTTAGCAACGGTGGGGGGATACGCAGTGACACGACTCCGTTTCAGGGGACAATCGTTTATGTCCTACAGCATCCTGATTATCTATATGTTCCCGGCCATTGTCCTGGTAATCCCTCTTTATGTGATCTTTTCACACATGGGGCTGAGAGATTCCATTAACGTGCTGATCTTAGTATATCTGGCCCAGACCCTTCCTGTTGCCCTCTATATGCTCAGGAGCTACTTCAAGACCCTCCCGCTCGAGATGGAAAACGCCGGTCTGATTGACGGGTGCACCCGTTTTGGCGTTATCTGGCGGATCATCATCCCCCTCTCCGCACCCGCCCTGGCAAGCGTGGCCCTGTACACCTTCATGATCGCCTGGAATGAGTTTCTGTTCGCCTTCATGTTCTTGGACACTCCCGATAAATTCACCCTCTCCAGGGGTGTGGTCCAGTTGGCCGGTAGTATTCATCTCTCCAAGCAATTGGTGATGGCCGCGTCGGTATTGGTTACTCTACCGATCTTGCTTCTCTTGCTTTTCTTTGAGCGCTACTTGGTGCGGGGTATGACCTCCGGGGCAATGAAAGGCTGAAAATGGCTTCTCTGACTCTAAAAGACATTGGAAAGAGATTTTTTTTTTTATTATACGTTTACGTGGGTGATCTACA
>JAUWPC010000330.1 GCA_030611815.1 Desulfobacteraceae bacterium | reverse complement strand
ACTTCTTCGAATGAAATATTTCTGAGCCTTGCGATTTCCTTAGCAGTAAAGGTGACGTTAAAGGGCTCATTTCGCTTTCCCCTTTTGGGTACGGGTGCCAGAAACGGGGCGTCAGTCTCTACCAAAATGCGATCTAAAGGGATGGAAGATGCGACATCCTTAATATGGGAGGCCTTCTTGTAAGTCACTGTGCCTGGGATGGAGATAAAATACCCCAATTTCATAAAGGCCTCTGCAAGATCCCTGTCCCCTGAGAAGCAGTGAATAACCCCTTTTCTTTCCCCTTTTCCCATCCTTTTTAGAATTGAGTAAACTTCTTCATGGGCTTCACGGTCGTGTATGATTACGGGGAGGTTTAAATCCTCGGCTATGCCGAGCTGGCGCTTGAAGATTTTTGCCTGTGCTTCCGGTGCGGAATAGCGCCTAAAAAAGTCGAGCCCGATCTCTCCCCAAGCCACAACCTCCGGCGCGGATGCCATTTTCGCTAATTTATCCAGATCGGACTGGTCCCAGTCATCGGCGTTGTGGGGATGGACACCCACGGACGCGGACACGTACTCGTATTTACGGGCCAGGCCTAAGGCAGCTGTTGAACTGTTCAGGTCTATCCCTATGCTGATGATATGAACAATGCCGCCTGTAACCGCCCTCTCAAGGACATCGTCGCGATCTTTTTCAAAATCGTTCATATCCAAATGGGCGTGACTGTCAATTAGCATGGCGCCTCCCGAAACAACGGTGTTGTGTCAGCAACTCGATAACAAGGCCAGAATATAGGAATTAAGGGGCCAGGCCATTGAAGACGGGATGACCACTTTAATGCAGAACGGGATCAGAAAGGTTTGCCTCGGTTTTACTGATTTTTCCCAGGGCAGGAGGGTCTGCATTAAGTAACGTATTGCGCATGGCGCAGAGCGGAAAGCGTTATCTCTTTCAAGCAAACGCCATGCGCCATGTGCTCTGCGCTTCCGCGTTAAGGATAAATCCCGGGATGTAAAAGCCCTGCGGTTTCATCAATTCCAAACATGACGTTCATATTTTGAACAGCACTGCCGGCCTGCCCCTTTACTAAGTTGTCGATCAGGCTTACCACTATCAGCTTTCCTGTCCTCTCATCCACATTGAGGGAAAGATTACAGAAATTGCTCCCCCGGACATTGGTGCTGACCTGTGGTTTTTCAGGCCCGAATATCCTCACAAACACCTCATCGCCGTAAAAAGATCGATAGGCTTCTTCCACGCCTTTCAGGTTCTGTCCCTCACTCAACTGGGCGTATATGGTGGTCAGGATACCACGGCAAAGAGGAACCACATGGGGGGTAAAGGTAATCCTTATTTCTTCACCGGCGATGATCCCCAATTCCCTCTCGATCTCATACACATGCTGGTGACCCGATATCCTGTAGGCATTCATGCTGTCATAACGGTCAGGGTAATGAAAGGCGGGGTTTGGGGTTTTCCCTGCCCCGGAAACCCCGGTTTTGGCATCGCAGATGATTGAGCTGGGCTCAACGAGCTTTGATTTTATTGCCGGAGCTAATCCGAGGATACAGCTCACCGCAAAGCAGCCTGGATTTCCAATGAGGTCTGACTGGGCAATTTCCCTCCGGTGCAGTTCAGCCAGGCCATAAACAGAAGCCGGCAGGAGTTCTGGAGAGGCATGGTCCTGCTCCCTCTCGATTCTTGCCGCATACCCCCTGTAGGTCTCTAAATCGTTGAAGCGGAAATCACCGCTGTAGTCAATAACCTTTACACCCTTCTTCAACCATGCAGGCGCTCCTTTCTGACCCACACCGTCCGGGGTGGAAAAAAAGACCACCTGAAAATCGTCCGGGCAGTTCGGGTCATCAGGATCCATGAGCGTCAGGTCGCAGAAACCTGTGAGATGCGGGTATAGATCACTGATCCGCTTCCCAATGTCCTGTTTATCAATTAGCGCTATAATCTCCGCATGGGGATGCGCCTGCAGGAGCTCAACCGCGCCACAACCGCCATAACCCCCTGCGCCTATAATGCCAATCTTGATTTTGTCCATAAACACTCCTTGGATTGTTGATTTATGATTGACGATTGAATATTGATGGTCTCGCAAAAAGTCAAATTTCTCACAGAGCCCGCAGAAAACGCAGGGATAATATGTTGACATTATTCATTTTGTCTTGTGCGCCTTTGCGTGAGACAAGAGTGCTTTTACGAGTGCATTATACATTAAACCGGAAATTAATAATATCGCCATCCTTGACTTCATACTCCTTTCCCTCTAAACGGACCAGGCCGGCCTTTTTCGCCTCCTTGAAAGAGCCATGTGCCTTAAGATCTTCGAAAGTGACTAATTCGGCGCGTATAAAGCCCTGTTGGATATCGGAATGCACCTCGCCCGCAGCTTCCAGGGCCGGGGTGCCTGCGGTAATCGGCCAGGCCCTTACCTCATCCGAACCTACCGTAAAAAAGGATATTCGGTCCAGTATCTGGTACGAGAGCTTTATAACCCGGTCAAGGGCGGATTCCTGAATATGATATGCATCCAAAAACTCCTCTGCCTCTTCGGGTGTCATGGAGGCGATATCCATTTCCAACCTGCCACGTACCACAATCAGATTTACTCCTTCCGGTTTCTGATCCCACACGGGGAGTTCCTCGTCCTCATCGTCGTTGTTGCAGAGGATGAGCATCGGTTTTGCAGAGAGAAAGGTAAACCCTTTGAGGAGTGGGTGTGATGCAAGCTCCGGGACATTGCGCAGAGGTTTTCCATCTTCTAAAAACTGACAACAGGAGTTGATCAGAGAGGACTCCTCTTCTGAAGGCTTTTTTCCTCTTTTCTTGTCTAATTCTATTCTTTCAACCCTCTTTTCCGCAACCACGAGATCGTTCAGGATCATTTCATCTTCAAGTTTGCGGAAATCCTGTTCAAGAGTCGGAAGAGTGCCGACTGATCCTTCAAAATTGCGTACAACGTGCAATAGGGCATCGCATGTTCGGATCTGATTCCAAAATACCCCTTCGGATCTTGAACCGGTCGAGGTTCCTATTTCAGGGGGGAGCAAGTATTCGATCTTGGCATAGATGTTCTTTTTTGGCTGGTATATGCCGGACAGGAAACCGATCCGATCGTCAAAGACTGTGATGGTGGCAATCCTGACATCTGTCCGGGAACCACGATCGCCCATTTCGCCTCTTGCCCCTGTCAATGCAGCAAAGATGGTTGATTTTCCTGCCTGGGGAAGCCCTATGATGCCTAATTTCATGATCTTTAAACCTCGTTCTATAATTTGAAACTTGATGGCTTCGTAAAAAGTACAATTTGCCACAGAGCGCACAGAGAACACAGAGATAACTATTTGTAATTACTGTAGTCTAACTTTCCCAAGAATGGCAAAAGTGTACCTTTTTTGATTTTTTACGAGTCCATCAATACTATGAACGGCCCTTGAAATCAACCCAATCGAGCTAACCCCTACCTCTTGCCTTCTTGAGCAGTATATAGATTGCCCCTGTCCCGCCGTCATAGGGTTTTGCAGTTGAAAAGGCCAAGATGATTTTCTTTACAGGCCCCCTGCTCAACCAGATGGGTAGCCTCTTCTTTAATACGGGGATATGGTTTTCAGAATTAAGTCCCCTCCCATGTACCACCAGCACGCATCTTAATCCGAGCCGGTGGCTCCGGAGGAGAAAATCTCTGATCACTAACTCAGCCTCCTGCTTTTTTAGACCATGC
>JAUWPC010000166.1 GCA_030611815.1 Desulfobacteraceae bacterium | reverse complement strand
GATAGGGGCAAGATGTTGAAAAGCCCCCTGGTTAGTCTACAGAAAATCAAGAAAGGAGTAGAGAGATGAACATTGACGATGTAAAAACCATCGGCGTAGTGGGGGCCGGGAATATGGGGCACCAGATCGTCACCCTGTGCGCCATCCATGGCTATAAGAGCATCTGCACGGACACCGATGAGGGAATGCTCAAAAAGGCCGAGGCCTTTGTGGACCGGTATCTGCCAGGAAGAGTGGAAAAAGAGAGACTGACAGAGGAACAGGCCAGACAGGCCCGTGAAAACCTCAAGTTTACTTCAAGCCTGGAAGATACCGTCAAAGAAGCGGATTTTGTTATAGAAGCGATAATCGAAGTAGCTGACGTGAAAAGAAGACTTTTTGCAGACCTTGACAAAATGGCCCCTTCCCACGCAATCCTGGCCACCAACAGCTCTGCCATTGTCAGCTCCCTGATCGCGGATGCGACTACCCGGCCCGATAAAATTGTTAATCTCCACTTCTTTAATCCGGCCCTGGTCATGAAGCTGGTGGAGGTGGTGCAGGGCCCACATGTGTCGGATGAAACCGCACAGGTCTCAATGGATCTGTGCAAAAGTCTGGACAAGGTGGCTGTGCATGTCAAAAAGGAGGTGGAAGGGTTTCTCTTAAACCGTATATTCGGCGCCATTGCCCGTGAAGCGCAATGGCTTCTGGAGATGGGTGTGGCTTCATACGAAGATATTGACAAGGCCTGCGTCTATGGCGCCGGTCATCCCATGGGGCCGTTTCGCCTCCAGGACCTGACAGGGATCGATCTGGGCTATACCATGTCTATGGAGGCCTTCAAAGCTTCCGGTGACCGTTCGCTGCTTCCCCATCCGAGGCTCGTAGAGCATTACATGAGGGGCGAATATGGGGAAAAGACGGGAAAGGGTTGGTACGACTACTCGGAAGAATAATCAAGGAGATTCAGTATGCCTGAAGTGGATCTTAGTGTTGTTGGCAAGAAGACCGATCCCATTGTCTTCCAATACTCCTGGAAAGATGTTGTCCTTTATGCCTTGGGCGTCGGCGTTTCGGCCGATGAACTCTCCTTCGTGTATGAGAACGCCCCTGGCGGGTTAAAGGTATTGCCGAGTTTTTGTGTGGTGGCCGCCATAAAGGCCTATCCGTATATTGGTGACAACATCGAGTACTCCCGATTCCTTCATGGCGAACATATGATACGGCTCTCACGCCCCATTCCGCCTGAAGGGAAAATCATTCAGGTTGGTGAAGTAACCCATATATACGACAAAGGAAAGGGGGCTGTTTACCATATTCAGATTACGGGAGAAACCGAGGAAGGGCGACACCTTTACGATATCGAGTGGATCGCTTTTTACGTGGGTGCTGGAGGTTTTGGAGGCGACCCGGGTCCCAAGGCAGAAACATTAAAACCTCCGGAGAATGTGGAACCCGACTTTAGCATCTCATACAGGGTAGCTGAGAATCAGGCTGCCATCTATCGGTTGAGCGGTGATTTGAATCCCTTGCACCTGGAGCCTGAGGCTGCCAGGCGCGGTGGATTCGACCGCCCTATACTCCATGGTCTTTGCACCTTTGGGTTTGCCACCAGGGCCATTATAAACGGTCTTCTGAACGGCGATGCAGCCCGTCTGAAAGAGTTCAGGGCACGCTTTACAGATGTGGTCTACCCGGGAGATACCCTCACCACACAGGGCTGGAAGGATAAGGGGCAATACATTATCCAGGTCAAGAGCGAACGCGCCGTTGTTATGGGCAATGCCGTGGCCAAGGTGGAGGGATGATGCCCATTATAACAACCTCCTGGCGGTAAAGGTTTTTATACCTACCCCGATCCCGACTTTCTGAAACTGATTTTTTTGAAAGGAGACGAGTCAAAGGTATTAATATGGGAAATCATGGCAAAAATGTTGATAAAGGATGGATACCCGAGGTCCGGGAACTTAGGAAACGAGAGGAACTTGCTTCACAGATGGGCGGCCCCGAGAGTGTGGACCGCCAGCATGCCGCAGGTCGGCTGACTGTTCGGGAAAGGATCCACGGACTTTTTGACAAAGGGACATTCCATGAGACCGGGGCCATTACGGGTGTACCGACTTATGAGGGCGATGAAATAACCCATTTGACAGCCAGCAATTTTATTACCGGGACAGGCCGCATTAACAACCGCCGCGTTGTGGTGGGAGGTGACGACTTCACCATTCGCGGCGGTGCCTCGGACGCAGCCATTGGATACAAGGCCCCTTACGCGGAAAAGATGGCCCTTGAACTGAGGCTTCCGATGATCCGGCTCATCGATGGAACGGGAGGCGGAGGCAGCGTCAAACACCTTGAGACGATGGGGAGGACCTATGTCCCGGCCAACCCGGCTATGGATGTAATGGTGGCACTCATGGAGACAGTGCCTGTGATCAGCGCCGCCCTGGGACCTGTTGCCGGATTGGGTGCCGCCCGGGTCGTGTTTTCACATTTTTCTGTCATGCCTAAAAAAACTGCGCAGGTCTTTGTGGCAGGGCCACCGGTCGTAGAACCCGCCACAGGGAAAAAGATTGATAAGGAAGCCCTGGGCGGTTCCCATATACACGCACGAGGCTCAGGAGTGGTGGATAACGAGGTTGAGTCAGAAGAAGAGGCTTTCGAACAGATCCGGCGGTTCCTTTCCTACATGCCGAATTCTGTTTTCGAAACGCCACCTGTTCGGGAATCCAATGATCCGCCAGACCGCGGCGAAGAAGATCTCCTCCATATTATCCCTAAAAACAAACGAAAACCCTATCCTGTTCGCCAGATTATTGAGTGTGTTTTTGATTCCAACAGTTTTTTTGAGATCGGCGCCATGCAGGGACGGTCGGTGGTTACAGGGCTGGCACGATTGCTCGGGCGATCTGTGGGCGTTATGGCTAATGATCCCATGTTTCTTGCGGGTGCCCTGGACGTTCGCGCCTCCGACAAGTTGATAAGGTTTATTGACATGTGCGATACATTCCATATTCCCATTGTCAATTTTGTGGACAATCCCGGATTTATGATCGGCTTAGAGTCAGAGAAAAGGGGGACCATCCGAAGTGGTGGACGGTGGATCTTCTCTGTCTACCAGGCAACGATACCATGGTGTTCCATTATACTGAGGAGAGTCTACGGGGTGGCAGGTGCGGCCCATGGTCACCATACCCGTCTTAATCTTCGGTATGCCTGGCCCTCAGGTGAATGGGGATCTCTTCCCATCGAAGGAGGTGTCCAGGCAGCATACAAACGTCAGATAGAAGCGGCTGAAAATCCTGATGCCTTTCGTGCAGAACTGGAGAGTAATCTTAACAAAGTGACCTCTCCATTTCGTACTGCGGAAGCATTCGGCATAGAGGAGATTATCGATCCGAGAGACACCAGGCCTCTTCTTTGTGAGTGGATTGAGACCGCTTACGGGTTGCTGCCGAGCCAACTTGGAATAAAGCGGCGTGGTATGCGTCCATAGAGGGTATGCAATTTACAGGAGTTTTTAAATCATGACAGGTATAGAGGGAACTCGATTGGTGCGTACTGTCTGTCCTGCACATTGCGGGATTGATGCCTGCGGTATTCTGGCCCATGTAAGGGGAAATCGTGTGGTCAAGATTGAGCCGGCGGAGTTTCCGAACCCGAAAGATCGGAGAATCTGCCTCCGAGGTTTATCCAGCCTGGATATCACCTATCACCCTGATCGCCTGAAATACCCCATGAAACGGACAGGGGACCGGGGTGAAGGCAAGTTCGAACGTATATCGTGGGACGAGGCCCTCGATACCATTGCTGAAAGATTCAAGGATATTGCCGCCAAATATGGCTGGCCGTCCATAGGCTGGACCTTAGGCGGGCCTGGTGCAGGCACTACCAAATTCGGGGCCTACCTGCGGTTGGCCAGTCTGACCGGGTCCACGCGTGTCAGCGCCTGGGGTTATGGGGATGCGGGGCTTCCCTGCGGCAGCCGTGTCCTTTTCGGCTCGCAGTTCCCCTATTCTTTTCTCATGGGTTCATTCCTGGCAGGCCGTTCCGATCCTGACATCGTGGTTGTCTGGGGCTCAAACCCGGCAGAGTCCCAACCGCTCAATATGATGCGCCGCATCATGGATGCCAAAGAGAAAGGCGCTCTGCTGGTCGTTATCGACCCGCGCTATACCGTGACGGCCTCCAAGGCCGACCAATATCTCGGTGTAAAACCGGGCACCGATACTGCCCTGGCCCTGGGAATAATGCATGTTATTTTTCAAAAGGGGCTTCAAGATGTTGAGTTTATAAAAAGGCATACTGTCGGCCCATATCTGGTGAGAACCGATACCGGGGAGTTCCTTCGAACAAAGGACTTGGGAACCCTGGATTCAGAAGATTATGTGGTCTGGGACAGGGTTTCAAATTCGCCCAAGCCCCGCGGCGCTTCGGAAGCCAAACCTGAAATTACGGGTGTTTTCACGGTCAACGGTCTGGAATGTAAACCCTCGTTTCAGCTTCTGATAGATCTGGCCGAGACATATCCGCCCCAACGAGCCTCAAAGATAACGGGTGTTCCGGCACAAATCATTACCCGACTGGCAGAGAGAATCGGCACTGCCGGCTCGGTTACGTTTGTCACGCATATGGGGTTTACGAGGACATACCATGGGGATATTTCCCTGAGGGCTTTGGGAACAGTAGCTGCCGTGACCGGGAATATAGATGCTACTTTTCGAGGAGGGCATCTTCCCGCGGTGCTCAACTGGCGGCCTTTTCTCCATGCGGATCCCAGCAGGCCGTCCTATTCACGCTTAGGGATACTCCAGCTATATGACGCAATCATCTCGGGCAAACCATACCCGGTAAAGGCTCTCTGGTTTTCCTTCATCAACTTCCTCAATCAATGCGCCGACAGCAGCAAGATCATCAATGAAATATTTCCCAAACTGGAATTCATTGTGGCGGCTGAGCTTTTCATGACCCCAACGGCCCGCTACGCCGATATACTCCTTCCGGCCTGCACCTATCTCGAGTTCTCTGATCTGGTCCCTTTCTCTTACCCGTACGTCCAGCTTCAGCAGAAGGTCATAGAACCCCTTTACGAATCGAGATCTGATGTGGATATCGCTGCCGGTTTGGCTGAGAGACTCGGATTTTCAGAGTACTTCGCCCAGGGCGAAGAGGGTTTTATTGACCTGATTCTCGATTCCGGGCACCCCTCCTTAGAGGGGATCACCAGGGAAAAACTCGAGCAAGGACCGATGACACTCTACCGTGTCCCGGACACGGGTCAGGAAATCGATATCCCGTTTTCCACCCCTTCAAAGAAGATAGAATTGTATAGTGAGGCACTCCGGGAGGTTGGCCAGTCCCTGCCCGTTTATTTAGAGCCCATAGAGACCCCGCTCAGACCGGCAGGGAAAAAGTATCCCCTGGCCTTTATTCAAGGACATAGCCGGTTCCGGACCCACTCCATGTTTGCAAACGTCTCATCATTGCTGGGTATGAATCCGGAACCCCTTGTGGAAATAAATCCTCAAGATGCCGTACAGAGAAATATTTCCGATAATGATATGGTTACGGTTTTCAACGATCGAGGGAAAACCACCCTCAGGGCCAGGGTAACGGAAGGGGTCAGGCCCGGAGTCGTCAACATCACTGAAGGGTGGTGGATCGATCAATTTAAGGAAGGGAGCGTCAACCACCTGACCCACGCTGTTATAAATCCTGTTCAAGAAACGATCTATGAGCCCAACATGCACATGAACGACGTGGCAGTTGAAGTATTCAAGGCCGAGGAGATGTGAGATTGAAAAAGCGATTTGGCCTGGTCATTGACCAGGAACGGTGCATAGGGTGCGAAGCGTGTAGTGTGGCGTGTATGCTGGAAAACAATACCCATGCGCCCTTGATTCGAGTCAAGACGCAGAATGTTGACCAGCGGGACACACCTGAAGGGCGATTTCCCGATTTGAAGATGAGCTTTCTCCCCTTGCTTTGTAACCACTGCTCCCACCCACCCTGTGTGGATATCTGCCCTCTCGGAGCGCTTGCCAAGAGAGAAGATGGCCCGGTTATCTTGGACGAAGAGTTGTGCGATGGATGTGAGGTATGCATTGAGGCCTGCCCTTTTGGTGCCATCCTTTACAACCCGGAAAAGAAGAAGGCCGAAAAATGCAATCTATGTGTCCATAGAATTGACCGTGGCCTTGAGCCGTTCTGCGTTATCTGCTGTGAGGGGCAGGCCATACATTTTGGTGACCTTAACGATCCAAACAGCCAGGTTTCTCAGATAGTGACCAAAAAGGCGGCAGTTCTGCTCGAGGCTTCGGAGGGGGTCGAACCGTCGGTCTACTATTGCCCTCCCCGGGCTCCCAGAAGGTTATAACGATGTCATTGCAGATAATGGGACTGGTGCTCCAGCTGCCTCACCGGATACATGACGCTTTCTGTATCGGTGCTGACACTCCTTGAAAATTAGAAGGTCCGTTTTCCACTTTTTGTCTTGACAGCGAGTAAACAATCTTTGTATTAATTAACGACCGTTAATTGACATCAACGGCCATTCACAAACTGAATGTCTCCACCCTCGGAAAAGGCATTCTTTTTTCACAAGGGTTCTTGATGATCAGGCACTAAGATTTTCCTCGCAAACAGAAAACATTGGAGTCCAAATGCCCAAAAAAACCCCAAATAGAAAAATATTAGATAAGGCAAGGACGCTTTTCTGGAGAAAAGGGTATATCTCCACGAGCATGCGGGATATCGCCGCTGCCTACGGCTGTAAACCTGCCAATATCTACAACTTCTTTCCCAACAAAGAAGAAATCCTCTTCGAGGTGCTTCTGGAAGAGATGGAACAGATAATAGCTCCCATCAAGCACTTGGACGAAGACGATGGCACCACTCCTGAAGAACAGTTGCGACTGATAATCGTGAGTCATTTGAAACTTACGTTGAGTTACAGGAGATCAGCCAAGCTCCTCTTTGATGTAGCTTTAGACAACCTCTCACGGGCCAAAAGGAAAAGAATTGTCGATCTGCGGGATACCTATGACCGGATTATTCGAAAAATACTCCACAGAGGCATGGATGCTGGTTGCTTCCGGGTGATAGATGAGAAGATAGCCGGGTTTATGCTTGCCTCTATGATTACCCGAACGAGACTCTGGTACCACCCCAAGAAGGGGGTTTCCGTGGAGGAACTCGCAGATTTCATATTTGAGTTTGCCCTTAATGGTCTTCGCATAGAGAAATTAAAAGTAACGCCAAAAACTCCTCCAAAGAGAAAATGAATCTGACCGATTTTTTGACTGACACTACAGATCGAATGTCTGATCATGTTGCCATCCGCTTTGAAGGGCAGAGTGTAACCTTTGCCGAGATGAACCGCAGGGT
>JAUWPC010000263.1 GCA_030611815.1 Desulfobacteraceae bacterium | reverse complement strand
AAGGTCTTTGATAGCACATTTTTCACAAAGCTCAGAATAACCCCTCTCTATGGCCGACTTAACTTCGTCATTCATGGAAGTATTGTTGATCAAGCCTTGAATCTCGGCGCTGGCCTTGTTGAGGGCATCCACATTATCAGGTTGCATATGGGAAAGGATCTCATAGATTTTATCCTTAATCCCCGTCTCTGTTATGAAATTCAGATAGCTGTCAGTGGTCACGGCAAATCCGGGTGGGACGCGGATGCCAGACTTGATCATTTCTCCTAAGCTGGCATTTTTGCCCCCTACCATTGGGAGAGAAGTTTTATCTAAAATTTCAAAATTCAGAATGTAATCCATCTATTCCTCCATCTAAAAACTTCAGGAAGTTGGCTCCGGTGAGAGTATGGGAGTCGGGCCGATGACCGTCCCCCCATACCCCGTGCTAAATTAGCCTGCTCTTTTCACGATGGTGACCACACCCATTTCGCCGTCAACTTTGATGATGTCACCGGTTTTTATGACCGAAGTTGCGACTCCCGTGCCCGTAACCGATGGTAGGCCATATTCCCTGCATACAATAGCGGCATGGCAGGTCAGCCCACCGATGTCCGTAACCGCAGCCTTGATCTTCCCAAACACTGGTGCCCACGAGGGGTTGGTATTGGGACACACCATTATCTCTCCCGGTTGCAGATCCATAACCTCCCCGAGGCGCTTGAGCACCCGAGCCGGGCCTTCGGCAACGCCTGCCGAAGAGGCGAATCCCTTAAGCTCGGAGACATCCTCGGTACTGACTTCTCCCATCCCTTTGAGCCATTCCTTGACCTTATCAGTGGTGACACCCCATAGCATAATGGTAAACGGCTCTGCAACTTCCTCGGGCGGAATACCCAAGGCCGGACTCGGCGTCCAATCACCTGCCGCCTTGAGGATCTTCTTCCGCTTATCAGCCTTGGCCTTGTAGTAATCGCCCCTCATCGGGATATCCACGCCCAAGGCCCACCCGGTGGCAACTTCAGTAAGAATCTCGGGGATTTCGTACCGGTTGAACATGAATATGTCATCCACTTCATTCAACATCCCATTATCAACTAAGAGAGTTCCAAATTCCCTTATCTTGGAAAACCATATGGTGTGGAACCAGTGTTCCACCCAAAAGAGGTGATCCTCGGCATATTTATATATGGTTCTGACTGTTTTATGGGCGCCATCAAAGGCATCCCTGTCTTCATCGCTCTCAATCAATTCGCGGTATTTGGCAACCGTTTTGTCCCTTTCTTTGTCGACCTTGTCCAAATCCCTCTCGATTGTCTCTCCATTTTCCAGCCGTTCCACATAACTCTTGATATAGCTATAGGGAATATCCAGATTGTTGATCCAGCTCCCCTCATAATGGAACCACCCACTGCCACAAGATACATAAAACCACGGGTCTTTGGCCTTTTCAAAGGCCTCAAGCCACTGCTTCCCATCAGATGTCTTCTCAAGCTCTGCTATCTTCTGATCAGCAGTCATTTCCCCCTTGAGGATATCTGCCACGCCATTCAGAGAGACTGCCAATCTGGACAACTGGCATAGCTCTTCTTCAGGACGGAACATTGAGACATAAGCCCCGGCCACCATCTTTCCAATGGCGCTCTCACTTATCCCGGGAAATAGCTTCCGGGTTACATCCCCAAACATGAGATAGGCAAGGTAGGTCAGGTTCAACATCTCAAAGTGGTACTGCCATCCCTTAAACATCTGGTTCACAAGTCTGTCGAATGATTCGAGCAGATCATAGGAAACATAAACGCCTTTGGGGGCTGGAAGTACCTGGTCCTCGGGTACATATTTTGGCATTTCTTTGGGAATTTCCAGCCCTTTCATCTCTTCACCAAGGGCCTTGAATTTTACCAGCCATTTCTCCCACAGCTCATTATAATGCTCAAAGACATAGAATACCCGTTTCTCAAACAGCGCGGCCTTCTCACCGATTATCTCGTCCGGGGGGGGCGCGATAGCGCAGATGTACATATATGGCCCAACCATTCTCTGGGCGATCCCCTGTGCAGGCGGAATGCAGAATACCCTGGTCGTATATTGGGAGAGAGCGATCTGCCATGCCTCCTGAAAGAGCAGGTCCAATGGCGGCATCGGCTCTGGCGCATGAATTTTATCCTGAAACCAGAACTGGCCGCTTTCCCATTCCCCTCTCTCCTTGGAGAACAGATAATGTGATGGGTACATTTCCTCCCAGCCTTCAAGTTCCGGGGGAACCTGAATCTCCTGTGGATCCGGAAACCTTCCTTCATTTGTATCTGCCATTTTTCTCCTCCCTATCTGTTTAAGGTTTTAGGTTAATAAAAAAGTGGAGCAGTTACCTAAACTTATTGCAGAGTTCGTCAAATAGTTGAGTCCCGCCTATATTTGTGCCATATGGCAATATCTTGGGCGGGATTGAGTTGGAAGAACAGAATACCAATAGCGCGATTATCTGTCATAATTCCCGATTAAATAAGGGCTGTCAAATCCTTTTTTCTTATGATATACATAAGTTTTGGTTATGGATTATTTTGAATCATAAATTTTATTTTAGGCGCTGATTTAGTGTCCGAACGAAAACTAGGATTTTTTGTTCAGATCAAGGAAGACGAAAATTTTAACCGTAGGAATACATTGAGTATTTCGAGGATTAAAATTTGAGTCTGACGCAGATATGGACGAAAAAGACAGTTTTCGTTCAGGCACGATTTAGGTGAAGGGTTTCCTGCTGAATATCAAATGATCAATTTCAATCAACTCAGGACTTTTTGTCAGGCCGCTAAACACGGGAGTTATACGACTGCTGCGGAAAAGCTTTATGTTACCCAACCCGCTGTAACGGCACAGATGAAACTCCTTGAAGATCATTGTAACCTGAAGCTATTCAAGAAAAGAGGCCGAAAGGTGTATCTCACCGATGAAGGGAAGATCCTGTATCAGTACGCACGCAAAATCTTTGATTATGAAAAGGAGATAGAAGATGTAATGGAGGAGATGCGGAAACTGAAGCGTGGAGTCCTCAGGCTGGGGACCACCAAGGCCTATGCCCGGTACTTCATGCCGTTAATGATCACCCGTTTTCGTGAGACCTATCCCCATATCAAGATCCACTTAGATGAGGGAAGTTCCCGAGATATGACCCTTAGCCTCCTCGATTTCCAGAACGAAATAGCAATTATTGCCAAGGCAGAAAACCACCCTGATGTCTATTTCCTCCCGTTCAGCGAGGAGGTGGTGATCCTTATTACGGCTCCGAACCACCCGCTGGCAGGAAAAAGATCTGTCGCTTTTGATCAACTCTCCAAGGAACCTATCATTATGAAAGAGATCGGTTCAGGGACACGCAGGCTTGTCAATGAACTGTTTGCCAGGCACCATTGTACGCCAGACGTGCTGATGGAGACGAGCAATACTGAGTTCATCAAGCAACTGGTCCAGCGGGGCGACGGCATTTCCTTTTTAGTGAAGGACGCCGTGGCGATTGAACTTGAAGAGGGGAGACTGGCCACTGCTCCGTTGAAGGGTGCCCGGATCGTCTTAGAGGTCAGCATTGCCTATCTCAAAAATCAGCATCTTTCGCCGCCGGCCAAGGCCTTTCTTGATATTTTGGGAAAATTGGCCCCGGAAGAGATGTTGCCCCAGGGGATCGGCGCATTAATGGCAAAAATGTTAAGCCAGCGGAGATGAGCTGTTGCGAAGCATGCCATCCATTGTCTCGGACGCAAGCTTGGCAAAAGAGGCGTCGTTGATATGATGGTCCGCTTCCATGATCTCTACGTTGGGATCGAGATGGTTGCGTAATGTCTTCATGAACTCATCCTGAGCCGCCGGATCATACAACGGCCTGCCCTCACCGTCAGCCTCAGACCATCCTCTCGTTGGAATGAGTATTTTTATCTTAGAGGTATCCTGATTCAGTTTTTCGGACAATTGCTTAGCAATAAAACGGGTCTCTTCCAGACTAAGCCGAACAGCAGAGCGAAAATCATAGAAAAAGATATTCCGGTCTCTGAATTTGTCAGGGATGTTATTCCGGGTGAATTCAAGAACCGCACAATCGAGGCCCCCTGGAATCACAAGACGGGGAATTTCAAGACCTGCGATAGGTTCCAGCCTCTCGGGACCGATCCCGCCACAATATCCGTCCATCAAGTCATCGGCAAGCTCATGGGTTGCGAGATCAAGTATACCATTAAAATACCCCTCTGCTGCAAGCTCTTCCATGGCCATACCGCCCGTACCATTGGCATGAAATGCCACCACCTCATATCCCATCTCCTCTAAAGATTCTTTAATGGCTTCAGCAGCTTTGGTAATAAACCCGAACATGGTAAGGGCAATGCGTTGTCTCTCCCCGTCCTGCTTCCAGCGATTCTGAACCATCCCGAAAATGGCCCCTGCTGCCCTGTCAAGGATATCTCCGATGATGCTGTTCACCCCGAGGATATCCGCAACACTGTGCATCATGGTGATATCCTTCGTGCCAACACTCTTTTTCATATCCCTGGATGCCACCGTAGAAACCATTATTTTAGGGATCCCTAAGGGGAGCGCATGCATGATACTGGTCCCGATGTGGGTCCCGGTGCCTCCCCCTGCGGAGATGATTCCACATATCTGGTCGTTCCTGTACAATTCTCTTATCAGTTCCTTGCCTTGGTCGACCACGGCCTCTATAGCCTTATCACGGCTTGGGGGCGTTACTCCTTTATCTGCCACAACCTGTTCGTACAGATCGTAGTTCACAGGAAAGGGGGAAGGTTTTTTGGTACCTACGTTGATGGTCAGGGTGGAAAGCCCCCTGCCCTCAATACGCTCTTTAAGGAAAAGATGCTCTTCGCCTTTTGAATCAAATGTTCCTACAACTGCAATGGCTCTGTTCTGGGCCACAATATTCCCTCCAGTAAAAAAATAGGGGTTCAGAGATCAA
>JAUWPC010000123.1 GCA_030611815.1 Desulfobacteraceae bacterium | reverse complement strand
ACGAGTATGATTATGAACTTTCGAACGTACCCTCGAATAATTGGATCAAGTGCCTGAAGTTAGGCACTACTTCAAAACGCCCCTTGTAAAGATCTCAACAAATATGTCAGCCAGCCTGTCTAACCCCACAGCCCCATCCCTATGGTACCATTTGATGGTGTAGTGCACCATTCCGAGGAAGGCAAATATCGCAACGCTGTGAGGAATCTCCTTTGTCAGTTGATGGCCCCCCAATTCCTCAAAGACCTCTTTGAAGAGGCGGACATAGCGTCTTTCCTTATCCACTAATATGCGTCGATGTTCATCATTTAGGGAGTTCTGTTCATTGACGAGGAGTATAAGCCGCTCCTGATCCCCAGCATAATAGCGGGTGTAAAACCTGAGTATCTTGTTTAATTTATCCTGCGGCTGGAGATCAGTGGCGCAAATTTCCTCCATGGTTGCCAGGGCACTGTCCATAGCATCATTCATCAGCTTAAACAGGATATCCTCTTTACTCCTGAAATAATGATACAGGGATGACTGGTTCATGCCGAGTTCCCTGGCAATTTCCCGCATAGAGGTGGAATGATAGCCCTTATAGGCAAAAAGGCGAGCTATAACACGCTGGATTTCATGGCTTTTCTTGAGGTTCTTTGGGCTGGGCATATTCAATCTCAATTATTTCCAAACAAACGTTCGATTGAAAATACCACTCAACCGGGGGCTTGTCAATCTTTATCTTTGCCAAGAAAAGGGTTGACACGAAAAGCCCATGACTTTATCCCATATGAAAAGGATTTCTTATTTTGGAAATCTAATCACGCTTGAGGCGTGACTCAAAATTTAAGGTCTTCACCTATTTGGACGGTTAGTGAGGTTGTTATGGCAGAGTTGACTGAAGAGCAAAAAATCTTGTTGAACAACCTGAAACGGGTTGTCAAGGAACAGATTGAACCAGCCGCTTCGGAAACAGATAAGACGGGCGCATTTGACTGGAAGGTGGCATCTCTTTTCTGGGACCTTGGGCTTTTGCAGATCATGCTTCCCGAGGAGTATGGCGGCTGGCCCCAGAACCCCGCCCATACCCTTTGCCTTTCTATTGAAGAAATTGCAAAGGCATGTGCCTCCTCGGCTCTTCTGTTAATTATCCAGGGGGTGGGGAGTTTTCCCCTGATCCACGCAGGGAACGACGAACAAAAGAAAAAGTATTTCCCCATGATTTCTCATCAGAGAAATCTGGTAGCTTACCTTGTGACAGAACCGGGCGCCGGCTCGGATGTCCATGCAATTACCAGCAGCGCCAGACAGTCTGACGAAAGTTATATCCTGAACGGGAGAAAGGTTTTTGCCACCAATGGGGCAGTTGCCGGTCTCTACTCCGTGCTTGCTAAAACCGGGGAAAGGGAACTTTCCTTTTTTATTGTTGAAAGGGACCTTGAAGGGATCTCTATCGGCAGAATTGAAGATAAATGCGGGTTTCGCGGGAGCAATACCGCAGAGGTAATTTTAGAAGACGTGGTCGTACCTCTGGCAAACCTGTTAGGAAAAGCGGGAGAGGGATTTAAGATCGCCATGAGTGATTTTGATATGTCCCGTCCTACGGTGGCTGCTCTGGCATTGGGCCTGGCCGAAGGGGCTTTGGATTACACCATCAAATATGCCAGGGAGCGCTGCACATTTGGAAAGCCCCTGATAGAGCACCAAGCCATTCAATTTATCTTAGCTGAGGCCTGCACGTTAATTGAGGCCAGCAGAGGTCTTATGGAAAAGGCTGCCTTCGCCTTCGACTCCGGCAAGAGAAACACAAAAATTGCATCCATGGCAAAATACTTTTGCAGTGACGCTGCAATGAAGATTACCACGGACATGGTTCAGGTCCTTGGGGGTTACGGCTATGTCAAGGATCACCCTATCGAGAGGATGTTCCGGGACGCAAAACTGACACAGATTTTCGAAGGGGCCAATCAAATCCAGAAAATGATTATCGGGAGGGAGATAAGCAGGAAGTGATGCTGTCCCGTTTTGTTCAAAATACACTGACCGAGGAGGATACACTTGATGGATTTTTCTTTGACCAAGGAACAGAAAGACATCAAAAAGGCCGCTGCTGAGTTTGCCCGTGGTGAATTCAAACCGGAATTGGCCCAGGAGTGCGAACTTACACATAGGTTTCCCCGGGAAATCTACAAAAAAGCAGGGGAGTTAGGTTTCATTGGCCTGGATTACCCTGAGGACGTTGGGGGAGGCGACTTGGGCGTCATGGAAAACGTCCTCGTAATCGAAGAATTCTGCAAGGCCGATTCGGGAATGGGAATGGCAATACATCTCGCATACCTGCCCGCAAAGATACTCAAAATCTTTGGCACCCCGGAGCAGCATAGAAAATTCCTGTCGCCCCTCGTCAAAGGGGACTGGGTCTCCGCCGTCTCATTCACCGAGCCTGATCATGGCAGCGATCTTACACGGATGGATACCACCCTTAGAGAACAGGATGATGGCTTTGTCATGAACGGCACAAAGGTCTTTACAACCAATGGTGGCTATGCGGATTTTTTCATTGTTCTGGCCCAGGAAGACCCTGAGGCCGGGCCGGGAAAGGGGATGACCACCATCATAGTTGAGAGGGATTCATCCTCGTGGCTCGGCGGCAAAATGGAGATAAATGAAATCCCGGACAAGATGGGCCTGAGGATGACCTCCAGCAGTGAACTGGTGTTCCAGGATTTGAAGATCTCAAAGGAAAATATCTTGGGAAAAAGGGAGAGGGGTCTTTTGAATGTCCTCGATTTTTTGGATGAAAGCCGGATTGAAATAGGGGCCCAGGCCCTCGGGAATTGCGAAGGGGCATTCTTAAAGGCCCTGAACCATGCCAGGGAAAGAGAGCAGTTTAAGAGGCCAATTATTGATTTCCAGGCTATCGGCCATAAACTCGCAAGGATGTGGAGTCGGCTTCAGACCCTCAAGTGGATTACTTATTACGGTGCATGGTTATGTGATAATAGACCTCAAAAAATCTCAGGGACCATTCCCCTTTTTACCTCCATAGTAAAACACCATGTGCCAGAAACTGCCAAGTCGATTATTGATGACGCAATTACCGTGTTCGGGGGCTACGGTTATTTCTTGGACCAGGAAGTGGAAAGGCGTTACAGGGATAATCGCATCATCGAAATGTATGAAGGGACCGTGGAGGTCCAGTTGAATAATATCGTTCGTATCTTGAAAAAATTAAACCTCGGTTTTATCGATTCCGAGCTTCTATGATCCGAGCAGATGAATCACATTCGGTGGATTTCTCCTTCCATGCGCGGGGCTTTCCAGCCTTACCATTTGTTTTTCCCCCTGTTCGTCTGAGACCTTTGAAAAACGCCCCCTTTCGAAGTCTGCGCTTATCTGCCCAATCTCTGCGTTGCATTCGGATTTTAATCCTCGAAATATTTAATATATTCCTGTGGTTAATCCCGCTAAAGCGGGACTCATGCGCCTTGATCTTGAACTAAATTGAACGTTTTTCAAAGGTCTCCGTCGAAGAGTGACATGATTCTGAATTGACAGTATGACACCATAGTTATAAGGTTGATGCCCATGTAAAAAATCCTTTTTACATGGATTGAGGAATTGAGGAATTGAGGAATTTGGGAATTGAAGGATACTGGGCATTAGACAGTTACCAATTAAGTCTTGAGCAAATCCACCAGAGGCCGACAAGAAGCACAAGAAAGTCTTTATAATGCCCGGTTAGCCAGTAATAGAAAGGGCTTACGACGGTATTGAAAAGGGTTTAACTTTTTGCAACCTGCTTAGTTTCCGATCAGGGTTCGGGATTCATGGATTACGTTAAGGAGATTTTCTTAATTCCTCAATTCTTCAATCCCTAAATCCCTAAATTCGCAATTCCGGTTTATCCGGGGTTGGGAAATCTAACAGGGTTGACATAAATTACGACGCTGGGCTATGAAGACGACTACTGTCTGAGACGCCAGATACGGAGGAATTGTGGCCGAAAAGAAATTTGAAGATGCGATGCAGCGATTAGAAGAGATTGTCCAGGGTCTTGAGCAGGGAGATCTGCCATTGGGAGATTCCCTTAAGGTGTTTGAAGAAGGGATGGAGTTGGCCAAGTTCTGCTCCAAGGAACTTGAATCTGCCGAGAAAAAAGTATCCCTCCTTGTCAAGGAAAGCGGCGGGAAACAGAGCGAAGTCCCCTTTGAACCGGATGGAGCGAAAGATGCCCAATGAAGCCGTTCCGGATCTAAAGACCTATCTCGCTGAAAAAAAGAAAACGGTGGAGACTGCCCTCCAGGGTTATTTTCCTGAACCTGAAGGTCTGACATCTGATCTGACAAAGGCCATGAGATACAGCCTGTTTGCAGGAGGTAAGAGGCTGAGGCCGATCCTCTGCATCGCAGGGGCCGAGACAGTGGGGGGCTTGGGACGAGAGGTCCTCCCGGTGGCATGCGCCTTGGAATTGATACACACCTATTCACTGATTCATGATGATCTCCCCCTGATGGATGATGACGACCTCAGGAGGGGTAAACCGACCAATCATAAGGTGTTTGGAGAACCGATCGCACTCCTGGCCGGGGATGGCCTGCTGACCGAGGCCTTCAGCCTGATGACTTCAGTGGATATCTCAGGTAAAATATCTCCGCAGATCCTTCTCCGGGCCATAAGCCTGATTTCCCGTGCTGCCGGATATGATGGGATGGTGGGGGGGCAGGCCGTAGATATTCAATGGGAGGGAAAGAAGGCTGATCTTCCGGTTGTGAAGTTTATGCACATCCACAAGACAGGCGCCCTGATCACCGCGTCCGTGGCTTCCGGCGCCATATTAGGAGGCGCTGATGAATCCCAGATCGAGGCCATCACCTCCTATGGCGAAAAGATCGGCCTGGCCTTTCAGATCTCGGACGATATCTTAGATATTGAAGGTGACAGCAAGACCATGGGCAAGCGGGCCGGGGCGGATGAAGAAAAAGGGAAAATGACCTATCCTGCAGTCCTCGGTCTAAATGAATCTAAGAGAATCCAGTCGGAACTGGTTCAAACGGCTGTTTTGGACCTGCAGAAATTCGGCAGCAGGGCCGAGCCCCTGCGCCAGATTGCCCGATATATTATTGAGAGAAAAAAATGAACACACCTGACACAAGAGAAAGCTTATTGGACAAGATCAACAGCCCTGCTGACCTCAAAGGCCTTTCCCTTGAGAGACTTCAGCAGTTGGCAAAAGAGCTTCGCCGGAAGATTATTGAGACGACGTCCAAGACTGGCGGCCATTTGGCCCCAAGTTTAGGAACTGTAGAGCTGACCATTGCCCTCCACTTTGTCTTTGACGCCCCGAAAGACAAGATCATCTGGGACGTGGGACATCAGGCCTATGCGCACAAGCTGATTACCGGGCGTAGGGACAGGTTTCACACCCTCAGGACCTACGGGGGGATCAGCGGGTTCCCTAAAAGGTCGGAGAGCCCCTACGACGCCTTTGACACCGGGCACAGCAGCACCTCTATCTCCGCTGGCCTCGGGATCTCAACGGCAAAATGTCTAAAAGGAGAGAATAGTAAGGTTATAGCTGTAATCGGAGATGGTTCAATGACTGCCGGTATGGCCTTTGAAGGACTTAATCAGGCCGGCGAGACTGAAAAAAACCTTATTGTTGTCTTAAATGACAATGCCATGTCCATAGCACCGAATGTAGGTGCTTTCTCGTCTTTTATAAGCAGAAAGATGACCGGAAAGAGGTTCGTCAATCTGAAGAAAGATCTGGAAAACTTTATCAAATCTCTACCCGGCGTAGGAGAGAACATCTTGAAGTTCGTTCGCAAAAGTGAGGACTCCTTTATTACCTTCTTTACGCCGGGCATGATGTTCGAAGCATTTAAGTTCAAATATATCGGACCTATTCAAGGCCATCGCATTGACCTGCTCATTGAGGCCTTTACAAATGCCGCTCATTTAGAGGGGCCAGTCCTGGTTCATGCCCTTACTGTAAAGGGTAAGGGATATGAGTTTGCTGAAAAAGATCCGGCCCACTACCACGGGGTCGGTTCATTTGAAATCCCCACTGGTTCACCTCCAAAGGACAGGCCCAAGCCCCCCCCATCCTATACCGGCGTGTTCGGGAGCACCATGGTAGATCTTGCTCGAAAGGATGATAGATTATTTGCCATTACAGCGGCTATGCCCGAAGGTACCGGGTTGGCTGAGTTTTCCGAGTCCTTTCCTGAAAGATTCTTAGACGTGGGTATAGCGGAACAACATGCCGTAACCTTTGCCGCCGGTCTTGCCACCGAAGGATTCAGGCCGGTGGTGACAATATATTCCACCTTTCTTCAGAGGGCCTTTGATCAGATCATCCATGATGTCTGCCTCCCCAATCTACCGGTCGTTTTTGCCCTTGACCGGGGAGGGATTGTGGGTGAAGACGGGCCTACCCATCACGGGAATTTCGATATGACTTACTTGCGGAGCCTCCCCAATATGACCGTTATGGCGCCAAAGGATGAAAACGAACTGAGGCACATGCTCTACACTGCCCTCCAGCATGATGGTCCTGTGGCGATCAGATATCCGAGGGGAAGGGGGATCGGGGTTCCGATGGACAAGGAGTACAAGACTATCCCGATCGGTAAGCCTGAGATCCTCAGAGAGGGTAACGACCTGCAGATTTTGGCCATTGGAAGCATGGTTTACCCCTCCCTGAACGCTGCCGCGGCCCTGGAAAAAGAGGGGCTATCTGTGGGCGTTGTGAACTGTCGTTTCGTAAAACCTTTAGATAAGGGGTTAGTGGGTATTGTTTCATCCTCTGGCCGGGTCTTAGTAGTGGAGGAAAATATCAGGCAGGGCGGCTTTGGCGGGGCCATACTTGAGCTTTTTAATGACCTGGGTCTAAAGAACATGTCAGTCAAAAGAATGGGGTTGCCCGACAAATTCGTGGAGCATGGCCCACAGGATTTCCTGAGGAAGAAGTATGGACTCGACAGTGCAGGGATCATAAGGGAGGCGAGAGATCTCCTTTGAGGATTGAATATTGACGCCATGTAAAAAGGACTTTTTACGAGGCCATCATTCTTGAACGCCACAAAAAAAAAGAGAGGTCGAGACTGGATCGTCTCCTGGTCCTGAGGGGCCTGGCCGGGAGCCGTGAAAAGGCAAAGGCCGTAATCATGGCCGGCCTTGTTGAAGTGGACGGGGTAAAGGTTGACAAGGCCGGACATCTTGTCCCGGCGTCAGTGTCCATTTCTCTGAAAGAATCTGCCCCTCCCTACGTGAGCCGGGGAGGGGTGAAGATAGAGGCGGCTCTCAAGCATTTTTCAGTAGATGTGAAGTCGCTGGTCTTGTTAGATATAGGCGCCTCTACAGGCGGCTTCACCGATTGTCTGCTCAAGCACGGCGCCAGTCAAGTCATTGCCGTTGATGTGGGCTACGGACAATTAGACTGGAGCCTTCGTCAGGACCCGCGGGTAGAGGTCCTCGAAAGAACGAATATACGCTACCTGAAACCGGAAGCCCTGAAGAGGCCGGCCCAGGGAGCGGTTATTGATGTCTCATTTATTTCCCTCAAACTGGTTGTCCCCCCTGTTTCTGATCTCCTGTCAGATGATGCCTTCATAATTGCCCTGATCAAGCCCCAGTTTGAGGTGGGAAAGGGTCAGGTGGGCAAGGGGGGCGTAGTGCGGGACCCGACCCTCCACAGAAAAGTTATAGAGAATCTGACCCACTTCTTTGAAGCCTCGGCCTGGTTGGTTGAAGGCCATATCCCCTCTCCATTATTAGGGGCAAAAGGAAACCGTGAATTCCTTATCTATCTGACGAGGGGTTAGTCATTGGTCATTGGGGATTCGGTATTGGGTTCTGGGTATTGGTCATTTGGCTTCGCCGTCATTCAATTGTCATTCTGTAGTCATTCGGTTGTCTCTGCCCACTGCCTTCCGGACCTTGGAATTTGGACCTTGGTCAATCAACAATCAACAATCATAAATCCAAAGGATTGGAGTTTTTATGGCGATTAAGCGTCTATTAGAGATTATCGAAGAGATAGCGGCAGGCAAATACTCTAACGATATCATGGAACTGACCCGCGATGACCAACCTGAATCAGTGCGTGCCATAGCAGAGGCCATGGGCCTGATGATGGTTAAGGTTGAGGCCAGGGAATACCGGTTAGAGTTGATGATCAAGGAACTCGAGGAACTTAACGATGAGATCAGGCAGGGTACAGTCAATACGGTTTCGGCCATGGCCCACGCCTTAGCCGCCCGCGACGTCTATACCGAGGGCCACGCGGCCCGGGTTGCCGGCCTGGCCGTTCAGATAGCCCGGCAAATAGGGCTTAATGATCAGGAAGTGGAGTATGTGCGTTTAGGCGGAATCCTGCATGACATCGGCAAAATACGATTTTCCGATCGGCTTTTCGATCCCCACGATGCGAAAAACCCGCCCGAGGTAGTCAAAGAGATCCTTAGCCATCCCACCACGGGTGTAGAGATTCTCCATGACCTCGATTTCTTAGGACCGGCCCTCGATTATATTCACTGTCACCACGAACGGCCTGACGGCAAAGGCTATCCCCGCCACCTGAAGGACAAAAATATCCCTTTAGGCGCCAAGATCTTAGCCGTGGCCGACGGCTTTGACGCCATGACGACCGACAGACCCTATCAGAAGGGGAAAACCCCCGAAATTGCACTGGGTATATTAAAGAAACATGCGGGAACAAAGTGGGACAAAAAATGCGTGGCCGCCTTTGAAGCGGTCATTAATGCCTCAAAACAGAACCCAGAGCCAGTCGGACCTATCCGTACTTAGTGCCTGAACGAAAACTGTCTTTTTCGCCCATATCTGCGTCAGACTCATCAGGCACTCAGTCATCTGAGTGCCTGATCGTCCTCCTTGATCTGAACAAAAAATCCTAGTTTTCGTTCGGACACTATTTACATTAAAACTTGCGCTTCCATTCTGAGGGTTCTCTTATCTCTTTAATTCGCCCGATTAACTTCCCGGAAAGCCCAAAATTTCTGCAAGGATTATGTTTTCATATTAGCACCATTTTTACACCTTGTTTCTCCTAAAATCATTTTTCTTGATATTTTTTTTGCTTTTTTTGCACAATTCTGATGAAATACCAGGGAATTTGAATATTCTGTGATGCTTTATGGCATTCAAGGTTCTGTTCAGGCGTTCATACGCCATGGAGGATAAAATGAATGGTAAAACGATCACCGAGGGAGGGCACACTCCTAATTTCCCATTTGAGAAACGGACATCGGATATGCCTTGTCATGTTTCTCATACAACTTCTGATTCTTTCAGTAGGCCCTGCCAGGGCATCCGGAGAAGAACTATCGGTTGAAAAAGAACTGAGGCTGCCGGATCAAAAATGGACCGGTGATTTTGATGGTATGGTGAAACGACGGCTAATCCGTGCTCTGGTGACGTTTAGCAAAACCAATTACTTCATTGACGGCTTTGACAAGAGGGGAGTCACATATGAGGTTTTG
>JAUWPC010000007.1 GCA_030611815.1 Desulfobacteraceae bacterium | reverse complement strand
AGTGGTTGCGAAGCCTGGCAGCATAACGCCGCATACGAAATTCAAGGCTGAGGCGTATATTTTGACGAAGGAAGAAGGTGGCCGTCACACCCCGTTTTTCAATGGATATCGTCCCCAGTTTTATTTTAGGACCACGGATGTGACTGGTGTGACGACTCTGCCAGAGGGAGTTGAGATGGTGATGCCTGGAGACAATGTGGCGATGGAGGTTGTGTTAATCACCCCGATAGCTATGGAGAAGGAGTTGAGGTTTGCTATTCGTGAGGGTGGAAGGACCGTCGGCGCAGGCGTTATCAGTGAGATTATCGAGTAGGAGAGCAGCATGATAGCCAACCAGAAAATCCGAATTAGATTGAAGGCCTATGATCACAAATTGTTGGATCAATCCGCTATGGAGATTGTGGAGACGGCTAAGGAGACAGGGGCAAGAGTGGCCGGTCCAATTCCCCTCCCTACAGTCATCAACAAATATTGCGTTCTTAGATCCCCTCATGTGAACAAAAAATCAAGAGAGCAGTTTGAGATAAGAACACACAAGCGGTTATTGGATATATTAGAACCAACCCAGCAGACCGTTGATTCTCTCATGAAGCTTGACTTAGCGGCCGGGGTAGATGTGGAGATCAAGCTGTAGGAAGTTTTTGTGTGAGCGGGAGTGGAAAGCGGTGCAAGGTGAAGTTGGAGCTTAATCCCTATGGTTAACAAACTTTTTGGCAAGAAATTGGGTATGACAAGTTACTTCCTCGAAGACGGCGGAAGTGTTCCAGTAACGGTGCTAAAAGTTGGCCCTTGCGTGGTGATACAAAAAAAGACCCGGGAACGGGAAGGTTATGATGCTCTCCAGATGGGTTATAGCCCAAAGAAAGAAAGCCGGGTTAACAAGCCTTTGAAAGGTCAGTTTAAGAACGCGGGAGGCAGATTCTTTTCCACGTTAAGAGAGATCAGAGTTGATGATCCGGACGCCTTTGAATTAGGCCAGGAAATTAAATCCGATATCTTTAACATTGGCGAGATGGTTAATGTGCGAGGGCTTAGCAAAGGGAGAGGATTCACAGGTGTAATAAAAAGGTGGGGATTTTCCGGTGGAAACAAGACCCATGGTTCCCGTTCACACAGAATCCCGGGTTCGATCGGATGCAGTGCCACCCCGGGGAAGGTTCAAAAGGGGAAAAAACTACCCGGCCGGATGGGATATCAGCATGTTACAATCAAGAATCTCAAAGTGGTTGATGTAAGGCCAGAAATGGATTTGATTCTGGTCAAAGGCGCAGTGCCGGGAGCTCCTAATACCTTCCTCGAAATCTGGAAGTCTCACGCAGGCGTATAGAGCTTAATTTAAGAATTTAAGAATTTAGGAATTAAAATTAGCAACGGTCATTTAATCCCTTAATTCGCAATCCCTCAATCCCTTAATTCAGGGTGGGTATATGACTGTTTCGGATGTATATAATCTTCAAAACGAAAAAGTTTCAGAAGTGGAACTGCGAGACGACATTTTTGGCGTTCCTATAAAGAAGCATGTCCTTCACCAGGTTGTGATGGGCCAACTTGCAAAGCGTAGGTCCGGGACTGCTGCCACAAAGAACCGTTCAGCCGTAAGGTGCTCCGGAAGTAAGCTCTGGAGACAGAAGGGGACTGGCAGGGCCAGAGTCGGCAGTGGTTCATCTCCCACGAGAAAGGGCGGGGGTGTGGCCTTTGGGCCTTCTCCTCGGGACTATTCACAGAAGGTGCCCAAGAAGGTGAGAAAGTCGGCATTGCGAATGGCCTTGACAGACAAGGTTCAGAGTAATCGCCTTATAATTGTTGACGATTTCAGCCTTCCTGAGATCAAAACAAAAAACTTTGTGGGAACAATGCGCGGTTTTGATGTCAAAAAAGCCCTGATTGTAACGAATGATAAATCAGAGAACTTAGAAAAATCATCTAAGAATGTCCCGCTTATGAAGGTTATGCGGTATCAGGGGTTAAATGTTTATGACATTTTAAGATATGATCACCTTTTTTTAGAACGGCCCGCTGTTCAGAAAATAGAGGAGGCGTTGGTTTCGTAGTGGACATCTACCAAGTGATCAAAGAGCCACATATTACAGAAAAGGCCAATTTGCAGAAGAGTGAGAGCAATCAGGTTTCTTTTAAGGTGCACAGAGGGGCAAACAAGATAGAGATCAGGCAGGCTGTGGAGGCCCTTCTCAAGACAAAGGTCCTGGATGTGAGGACAATGAATGTGAGGGGCAAGCGTCGGCGCATGGGAAAAAACGTTGGAAGGAGACCTCATTGGAAAAAGGCCGTTGTGAAACTGGCCCCGGGTGAAAACATAGAGTTCTTTGAGGGGATGTGAGGGGGTTGGATTGGCGATTGATGATTGATGATTGTCGATTGAAAAACGGAAAAGCCCAAGAGGATAAAGATCCAGGTGTCAAAGCATTTTCTTAAGCGCTAAAAATCATAGGAAGATTTAAAAACGATTACAGCATTAGTATAAAGACGCGGAGCAAAGAATGGGCATTAAACTTCACAAACCAACCTCGCCTGGAAGGAGATTTCAGACATCTTCTGACTTTGAGGAAATAACGCGCAAAAAGCCTGAAAAAGCCCTTCTCAGGCCGTTAAGGAAGACAGGCGGCAGGAATTCAAACGGTCGTATGACTGTGCGGCACAGGGGAGGTGGTCATAAGCGCACATACCGCCTGATAGATTTCAAGAGGAATAAAGACGGGATCCCTGCCTCTGTTGCCTCTATTGAGTATGATCCCAACCGGTCAGCCAATATTGCACTGTTACACTACGTGGATGGAGAAAAACGATATATTTTAGCCCCTAACAGACTTCAGGTGGGAGACCGGGTGATGTCGGGGGAGGGAGCGGAAATAAGGAACGGTAATGCTCTTCCCTTGCGGGATATTCCTTTGGGAAGCCACATTCACAATATTGAGCTTAACGTAGGGCATGGTGGGCAGTTAGCGAGAAGCGCAGGAAGTTACTGTCAGCTAATGGCTAAGGAAGGGAAATATGCTCAAGTCAAGCTCCCTTCCGGTGAAGTACGACTGGTTTTTCAGGACTGCAAGGCGACTCTCGGGCAGGTGGGTAACCTGGACCACGAAAATATATCCATAGGTAAGGCCGGTAGGAATAGATGGTTGGGAAAAAGGCCCCGTGTGAGAGGCGTTGCCATGAACCCGGTGGATCACCCCCATGGCGGTGGCGAAGGGAAGTCCTCGGGAGGACGACATCCTGTGACTCCGTGGGGTGTGCCTACTAAGGGGTATAAGACCAGGGTCAAGAAGGGAAGCGACAGACTTATTATTAAGCGTCGAACCAAGTAATCTATAGACATACCCGATAACCGCCGATAATTATTGAATGCAACAAGAGGAGGATAGGTTTTGCCGAGATCTCTAAAAAAGGGTCCGTTTGTCGATGATCATCTATTAAAGAAAGTTGAGGCGGCAAGTGGTACCATGAGCAGGCAGATCATCAAAACATGGTCGCGCAGGTCCACAATCCTTCCCGAGTTTGTCGGCCTGACATTCGCTGTTCACAACGGCAGAAAGTTTTTGCCCGTCTTTGTCTCTGAAGATATGGTGGGGCATAAGTTAGGGGAATTTTCTCCCACGAGGACTTTCTATGCGCATGCCGGCGATAAGAAATCGAGATTGAAAGGGAAGTTGAAATAAGCGGAATTTAGGAATTAAGGATTATTTTGAAGAGCTAAAATGGAAATAAGGGCAAAGGCAAGATTTGTTAGGATTTCGCCCCAGAAGATACGTCTAATTATGGGGCAGGTCCGGGGGAAGAAGGTGGAAGAGGCATTGAATTTGCTTTCTTTCGCGCCTCAACGAGGTGCGAAGATACTAAAAAAATTAGTTGATTCGGCGGTGTCAAACGCCCAGCAAAATGCTGATATGGATGTGGACTCGCTTTACATCGCAACGGTATACGCTGATGCAGGCCCGACCTTGAAAAGGTGGCGGCCACGGGCTCAGGGGCGGGCGACGAGAATAAGGAAGAGAACGAGTCATCTAACTGTTATTTTGGGCGAGAAATAGGTCATGTTCCGTTGATTAGCCGCAAAGACCTTTTGATTACGCTGGAGGTGTATATTGGGACAAAAAGTTCATCCGGTCAGTTTTAGATTAGGGATCAACAAGACTTGGGACTCGAAGTGGTTTGCTAATAAGGAATATAGCGATTTTGTGTTGGAGGACTTCAATATAAGGAAGTTCTTGAAAAAAAAGCTTCTCCAGGCCGGTGTGTCAAAGATAGAGATTGAGAGGGCCGCGAACAAGGTCCGGATTCGCATTCATGCCGCCCGGCCCGGTATCATAATTGGGAAAAAGGGCGTTGAAATTGAAAGGCTTAAGACTGACTTAGAAAAAATGATAAAGCGGGATGCCATTCTTGATATTCAAGAGGTGAGAAAGGCGGAGGTCGATGCCCAGTTGGTTGCTGAGAATGTTGCCATGCAGTTAGTGCGGCGTATTGCGTTCAGGCGAGCCATGAAAAAGAGTGTAACCTCTGCATTGAGATTTGGAGCACAGGGTATAAAGATATCTTGTAGTGGCAGATTGGGCGGGGCTGAAATGGCGCGCAGGGAATGGTATCGAGAAGGGAGGGTACCTCTCCACACCATCAGGGCTGACATAGATTATGGATTTGCAGAGGCATTTACGACATATGGGGTTATCGGTGTCAAGGTGACCATATTCAAGGGTGAGATATTGCCGAATAAGAATAAAAAAGGCGTAGGATGATTTTATGCTTAGTCCAAAGAAGAGCAAGTATCGTAAAAGACAAAGAGGCAGGACAAAAGGGAAGGCCTTCCGAGGTAGTACGCTTGAATTCGGGGATTATGGTTTGCAGGCATTGGAATGTGGCCTTATGACTGCCCAGCAGATAGAATCGGCCCGGATTGCCGTAACAAGACATGTAAAGCGTGGAGGAAAAGTCTGGATACGGGTTTTCCCGGACAAGCCAGTCGGCAAGAAACCTGCAGAGACCAGAATGGGGAAAGGTAAAGCTACTCCAGATAGTTGGGTAGCCGTAGTAAAGCCCGGAAGAGTCCTCTATGAACTGGAGGGAGTGTCGAAAGATGTGGCAGGAGAGGCATTTCGTTTGGCAGGACATAAGCTGCCGTTTGCCACGAAATTCATAGATAGGGGAACATAAGCTCATGAAGGCCAAGGAACTGAGAGAACTCAGCGCAGAAGAGCTAAAAGAAAAAGAGAAAGAGGCGAGTCAGGAGCTGTTTAACCTGAGGTTTCAGAAAGCCACGGGACAGTTAGGGAACACCGCTATAATCCGCAAGACAAAAAAAAATCTGGCGCGAGCAAAAACCGTGCTTAGGGAATTGTCGATTTCTGGGGCGATAGAGTAACACGAGGTAGTGAATGGGAGAGCGTGGACAGCGAAAAAGACTGGTAGGAACTGTTATTAGTAACCGAATGAACAAGACAGCCGTGGTTTTAGTCGAACGTCTGACAAAACACGCAACATATAAAAAATATGTCAGAAGGCGTGCGAAATATATGGCACATGATCCCAGTAATATCTGCCAGATTGGCGACAAGGTTGGGATTATTGAAAGCCGGCCTATCAGTAAAAGAAAGAGGTGGCAGGTCGCTGACATTATTGAGAAGAGTCAAGCGGTTTAATAGTTCATCGGAGCTGATGAAATGATACAAACTGAAACGAGATTAAGGGTAGCTGATAATTCCGGCGCTAAATTAGTCTCCTGTATAAAGGTGTTGGGTGGATCCAAGAGGAGATACGCAAGTGTGGGAGATATAATTGTAGTGGCAGTTAAAGAGGCAATGCCAAATTCCAAGGTCAAAAAGGGAGAGGTTGTCAGGGCAGTGATTGTCAGAACCGCCAAGGAGATCAGCAGGGTTGATGGATCTCATATTAGGTTTGATGATAACTCTGCTGTCTTGATTAGCGAGCAAGGTGAACCTATTGGGACCAGGATTTTTGGCCCTGTGGCAAGGGAATTGAGGGCGAAAAAATTTATGAAGATTATTTCACTGGCCCCCGAGGTGCTCTAAATCAGGAGTTTACCACTCCGGATGTGGGGGACATATAAATCAGCGCTGTGGAGCGATAAAAGTGCGGAAAAAGCATCCTAAAATCAAAAAGAATGACAAGGTAATTGTTCGTGTTGGGAGAGAAGTGGACAAGATCGGCACGGTTTTGAAGGTCGATAGTGAGAGAGGGCGGGTAATTGTCGAAAAGATCAATATGATTAAAAGACACGCCAAGGCAAGTCCCCAGACCGGGCAGGGAGGGATCATTGAAAAGGAAGCTCCGCTGAACATCTCCAACGTGATGATTGTTTGTGATAAATGCACTGAGCCTACGCGGATCGGAAAGCGTTTACTCGAAGATGGTTCAAAGGTTCGTGTATGCAAGAAATGCGGCGAATCGATGGATAGGTAATAACTGTTTACAGGCTGGGGAGGAATAACTGTTGTCTCGATTGAAGGATAAATACCATTCGGAAGTGATGCCCTCTATGATAAAGGAGTTTGGCTATGAGAGTATCATGGCTGTTCCGCGTATCGAAAAGGTTACCTTGAATATGGGCCTGGGAGAAGCGATACAGAACATCAAAATCCTTGATTCTGGTGTTGAGGAACTCACCATGATTGCGGGACAAAAGGCAGTGGTGACCAAGGCCAGGAAATCGATTGCGGGTTTCAAACTCCGTGAGGGCATGCCCATCGGTTGTATGGTGACTCTACGACGTGAAAAGATGTTCGATTTTTTGGACAAACTCTTCAATGCGGCCTTGGCTCGGGTTCGGGATTTCAGGGGCCTTTCGGATAAGGGGTTTGATGGCCTGGGCAATTGTAGTATAGGGATCAAAGAATCTATCGTCTTTTCAGAGATAGATTACGATAAGATAGAAAAGATGAACGGCCTCAATATCTCCATTGTGACAACGGCCAAAACCGACGCAGAAGGTCTTTTTCTACTAAAGCATTTAGGGATGCCATTCAGGAATTAGGGTTGTTAGAGGTAAATAGGGAGGTTGTTTTGGCAAGGAAGTCACTTATTGTTAAGGCCCAGAGGAAACAGAAATTCAGTGCTCGTCATTATAACAGGTGTCCAATTTGCGGGCGGAGCAGGGCCTTTTTGAGAAAATTCGGAATCTGCCGTATCTGTTTCAGGACGTTAGCCTCCAAAGGGGAAATCCCTGGGGTGGTCAAATCAAGCTGGTGAACGAAAAGTTTTTTGTTTGGGTACAAAAGAAGGTTTTCCGGATGTTAATAATCAGGGGGCAGAGCATATAATGTCTATGACTGATCCAATAGCCGATATGTTGACAAGGATTAGGAACGCCCAGAGGGCGTCACATGAACTGGTGAATATTCCGAGTTCGAAATTGAAGATAAATGTGGCTAAGGTCTTGAAATCCGAGGGCTATGTCAAGAACTTCAGAATAATTTCCGATGGTCAACACAGATTTATAAGGATCTTTCTGAAATATGATAAAGAGGGCGATGCGGTCATTGAGGGGATAAAGAGGGTGAGCAAGCCGGGTTGTCGCGTATATGCTGGAAGTACTGAAGTTCCAAAAGTGTTAAATGGGTACGGCATCAACATCCTTTCCACATCAAAGGGCCTGATGACAGATAATGAGGCGAGAAAAATGAGGGTTGGAGGAGAGATTCTCTGTGCTGTTTGGTAGACGATTAAATCCCGCCTCAGGCGGAACAAAAAGGTGGAGGTCCTGAATGTCACGTATAGGCAAAAGGCCTATTCCAATACCAAAAGATGTCGAGGTGAAAATCCAAGGAGATCTTATTAGTGTGAAAGGGCCCAAAGGTGAACTGAAACGTCGTGTTCATCCCAATATATCTGTGAGCAAGGATGGGGATAAAATCTCTGTCCATACCGCTGATGAATCGAGAGAGGCAAGGTCTCTTCACGGCCTCTTTGGGGCGCTTATTTACAACATGGTGATAGGGGTTACAAAGGGATTTGAAAAGGTACTTGAGATTGTTGGTGTAGGATACAGGGCAGAATTGAAGGGGAGGACGGCTGTTTTTAACCTGGGGTATTCGCATCCGATAAACTTCCAACTCCCAGATGGGATTGACGCGAACATTGAAAAAAGCAGGATTGTCTTGAGCGGGATTGATAAGGAGCTTTTAGGTATGACTGCTGCAAAAATCCGGGGACTCCGGGCGCCGGAGCCTTATAAAGGCAAAGGGATCAAGTATGCTGACGAAATAATCCGGAAAAAAGCGGGTAAGGCCGGAGCAATAAAATAGACAAAAAGTAAGTGAAGTTTGGAGTTTGGAGTGTGAAGTGCCTAAAGTTAAGGAAGACTGTCCATTTTAAGTACCGGATCAGCTGTTGGCCGAAACAGGGAGTTCTTTTTTCAAAACTGAATCGCCGAAGGCGTACCACAACTTTAGGCACTCCAAACTTTAGCTCACTTTTAACTTTTCCGGTTTATCCGGGTTGGGGTTACTAATAAACGATTAAGAGGTTCGGAGATGGGTGTTGTCAGCAGAACAGAGAAAAGATTGAGAAGAAAAAAGAGGGTGCGTAAGAAGGTTAAAGGCAACCCTGAGAAACCCCGTTTATGTGTCTTTAGAAGTATTCAACATATTTATGCTCAGATAATAGACGATTCCGAGGGTAGGACCTTAGCAGAGGCATCTTCATTGTCAGATGATCTTCGTGCGAGGATCGGGAAAGACGGCGGGAACAAGAAGGGCGCGGCAGTGGTTGGTTCTGCAATTGGCAAATTGGCGCTGTCAAAGGGGATCAAAAAAGTCGCTTTTGACAGGAACGGTTTTTTGTACCATGGTCGCGTGAAGTCGCTTTCTGATGCCGCGCGCGAAGGTGGACTGGAGTTTTGACACAACCGGGCCTGAATTCATTGGCAGATACGTAAACCGATCGCCCCTGTTCAGCATGCAAAAGTGTAATTTGTCGAACTTGGAGAAGCGACACCCATAATTGGTAATATGATTAAAGAGGGAGATTTCTATTGTTTCAAGGAGAGGACGAAGCACAGTTAATTGAGAAGGTGGTCCATATCAACCGGGTTGCAAAGGTTGTAAAGGGTGGTCGGCGCTTTAGCTTCAGCGCTATTGTTGTTGTAGGGGATGGCAAGGGGATGGTCGGGAGTGGACTTGGAAAGGCCAACCAGGTGCCTGACGCCATTAGGAAAGGAATTGACAAGGCCAGAAAAGATATGGCCAATGTTTGCCTGGATGATACTTCAATCCCTTATGGGGTGATAGGAAAATCGGGCGCTGGCCGTGTTTTGTTGAAACCTGCCGGACAGGGTACTGGTCTGATTGCCGGAGGAGCGGTTCGTGCGGTTTTGGAGGCAGCGGGCGTTCAGAATGTCCTTACAAAATGTCTTGGTTCCCATAACCCTCATAATATCGTGAAAGCAACGATCAAAGGGCTACGTTCATTGCGGAGTCCGGAGGAAATTATGCACCGCAGAGGTAAGATGGTTGAGGAAGCGGGTAATTAGCGGTTTCATCCGGGCAAACTACTGGCTAAGGGCGGTGTGGTGCGGCTGTAGATGAATGGAGTTCGACCGGCGATTGAGGTAAGAATTAGTAATGACTGAAACAATTAAAGTGACTCTTGTCAAGAGCGGGATAGGAAAAAATAAGAAAATTCGTCAGACCTTGAGGGGATTAGGCTTGACCAAACTGAATAAGTCAGTTGAGTTGAATAATACACCAGCTATCAGAGGTATGATTCAAAAAGTTTCATTCCTTGTTAAGGTTGGTTGAGATATGGGGAAAAGGGATGAAGATCAATGAGCTTTCGCCCGCTGAGGGTTCCAGAAAGAAGAGGAAGAGAGTTGGAAGAGGTCCCGGATCAGGACATGGAAAGACCTGTTGCAGGGGCCACAAGGGGCAAAGGTCTCGTTCTGGCGGGGGGGTGCGGCCCGGCTTCGAGGGTGGGCAGATGCCTCTTCACAGGCGGCTTCCCAAGAGGGGTTTTACCAATATATTTAGAAAAGAGTATAATATCCTCAATGTGGAGGATTTGAACCGGTTTGAGCCGGATGCTTTTCTTGACGCAGAGGCCTTTAAACAGGCTGGACTGATCAAGAGGATGATGGATGGGATTAAGCTGTTGGGAACCGGGGAGATTACACACCCGGTTGTTGTAAGGATACAGAGGATTAGCAAGGCCGCTAAGGAAAAGGTCGAGGCTGCTGGCGGTAAGGTTGAGCTAATATAGTTATGAGCGGAACGAGATAGGCATATGATCGGTGGCATTCAAAATATCACCAAGATACCGGAGTTAAGGAAGAAGATCCTCTTTACACTCCTTATGCTTGCTGTTTATCGAGTAGGGTGTCATATTCCAACCCCCGGGATAGATGGAACAGCCTTGGCAGCCTTTTTCAGCTCAAAACAGGGGACCCTTTTTGGTCTCTTTGATATGTTTTCCGGTGGTGCGCTGAGTCAGATGTCTGTGATGGCCTTGGGCATCATGCCATATATCAGCGCTTCTATTATATTAGAGCTCATGACGGTTGTGGTGCCTTACCTTGAAAAGCTGAAAAAGGAGGGCGAGCAGGGGCGAAAAAAGATAACACAATATACCCGTTATGGCACAGTCATCTTAAGTATTATCCAGGGCTTTGGTATCGCCGTCGGTCTTGAGAATATGACCAGCCCGGGTGGAGCGATGATCGTGCCTGTCGGGGGCTGGGGCTTCAGACTTCTTACTGTAATCACTCTTACTGCCGGAACTTCCTTTCTTATGTGGTTAGGAGAGCAGATAACTGAGAGAGGGATTGGCAATGGGATTTCACTCATAATTTTTTCCGGTATTGTTGCCGGGTTTCCGGTGGGTGTTGCAAACAGTTTTAGACTGATGAGCACTGGTGAAGTTACCCCCTTTTTCATGGCGCTGATAGTTGCACTCATGATTGGGGTGATTGGGGCCATTGTTTTTGTTGAGAGGGGCCAAAGAAGGATACCGGTTCAATACGCCAAGAGGGTGATTGGCCGCAAGATGTATGGCGGGCAGAGCACTCATCTTCCGTTGAAGGTCAATACTGCGGGTGTGATTCCTCCAATTTTTGCCTCCTCCATTATCATGTTTCCCGCGACCATAGCCAATTTCCTGAGTGTTGATGAATATCCATGGCTTCAATATGTTGTTGATGCCTTAAATCCTGGACATATAGTCTATACGCTAATTTATGTGACCTTCATATTTTTCTTTTGCTATTTCTACACGGCTGTGCATTTCAACCCGGTTGATGTTGCCGATAATATGAAAAGGTCAGGAGGATTTATCCCAGGAATCAGGCCTGGTAAGAATACTGCTGAATATATTGACCGAGTATTAACGAGATTGACCTTCTCGGGCGCTTTGTATGTGTCGGCTGTTTGTGTCTTGCCCAATATCCTGATCTATCAGGCACATGTTCCATTCTATTTCGGTGGAACCGCACTGCTGATTGTTGTCGGAGTTGCAATGGATACCACAAACCAGATAGAGTCTCATATGCTGACCCGGCATTATGAAAGCTTTATGAAAAAGGGATTTGGAAAGGCGCGGTAGATTAGTTATCTCGGAAATTATGTCTGATCTGGGCCGATTATCGGCAGAAGTGATATGCCCAAGGAAGAAGCCATTGAAGTTGAAGGGGTCGTTATCGAAACTCTGCCTAATGCCAGGTTCAGGGTTGAACTTAAGAACGGCCACCGTGTTTTGTCTCATATTTCCGGTAGAATTAGAAAGCATTTCATAAAAATATTGCCCGGGGATAAGGTGGTGGTGGAATTATCCTCATACGACTTAACGAGAGGTCGGATTGTTTATCGGGGTAGCAAGGAGTGAAATATAATAGTTTTTCAGAACAATAGAAAGTGGAAATGATAGAGGCTTTGCGTCATGAAAGTACGACCGTCAATTAAGAAGATATGTAACAAATGCAAGATCATTCGACGACGTGGAATTACACGGGTGATTTGTGAAAATCCTCGTCATAAGCAGAGACAGGGATGACCGGACCTGGCGAACAGGCGGAATCTGAGTTGTTAATGATGAGCAGGTCTTAGACTATTAGGGAAAGAGGAGTTAGAGATTGGCAAGAATCGCGGGTGTCGATTTACCAAGAGGAAAGAGGATAGAGATTGCCCTTACCTATATTTATGGTATTGGGAGGTCATCTTCGCAGAAAATACTCTCAGAGGCGGGGATAGACTGGGATGCTAAATCGGATGATCTCACGCCTGATCAAATTACGGGTATCAGGAAGATTCTCGATGAGAAGCACAAGGTCGAGGGTGATCTCAGACGTGAAATCTCCATGAACATAAAGAGATTGATGGATCTCGGAGCGTATCGTGGATTGAGGCACAGGAGAGGTCTGCCTGTCAGGGGTCAGAGAACCAGTACAAATGCAAGGACGAGAAAGGGCCCCCGCAGGTCCGTGATGTCAAAGAGAAAAAAATAGAAATCTGAGGAAACCGAATGGCAAAAACGGCAAAGAAAAGAAGCAGAACCAAGAGGGAAAAGAGGAATGTCCCCTCCGGAATTATCCATATCCAATCTACCTTTAATAATACCATTGTGACTATTACTGATCCTGGTGGAAATGTAATTGCCCAGTCAAGTGCGGGAAGGGGCGGGATCAAAGGATCGAGGAAGAGCACACCGTTTGCTGCCCAGCTTGCGGGGCGTGACGCGCTCAGACAGGCAATGGATCAGGGGATGAGGGTGGCAGAGGTACGGGTTAAGGGGCCTGGAGTGGGCAGAGAAGCTGCTTTGCGCTCCCTGCAAGTAGAGGGCTTTACTGTTACTGTTATAAGGGATGTAACCCCGATTCCACATAATGGGTGCCGCCCCCCCAAAAGGCGAAGAGTGTAGAGATTTTGGATTGTGGAACGGATAACCGATAACGAATGACCAAGGCAGGAGGGATGTTTTGGCTCGATATACCGATTCTTCGTGCAAGTTGTGCCGACGAGAGAATCTGAGACTCTATTTGAAGGGTGACCGGTGCTATGGCGACAAGTGCGGTTTTGAGAGAAGATCGTATGCTCCCGGACAGCATGGCCAGAGGCGTGGAGGGAAACTCTCAGACTACAGGATCCAGCTCAGGGAGAAGCAGAAAGTCAAGAGGATCTATGGGTTACTGGAAAAACAGTTCAGAGGGTATTATTACCGTGCTGAAAAGCAAAAAGGGATTACAGGGACAAACCTGTTGATATTGCTTGAATCACGATTAGACAACGTTGTTTACAGGATGGGGTTTGCTGCCTCCCGGAAACAGGCAAGACAATTAGTTAGGCACAATCACTTTTTAGTGAACAACAGGAAAGTCAATATACCCTCTTACCAGGTGAGGCCGGGAGATGAAATTGGGGCGAAGGATAAGAGCAAGAAAGTGGCGCAGATTGTTGAGGCACTGGAGACTGTAGTCAGGAGAGGCATGCCGGACTGGATTGATGTTGATAAAGAGAAGGTCAAGGGAACGCTGAAAGCCCTTCCCAATCGAGAAGATCTCACGATGCCCATTCAGGAACAACTCATCATAGAATTGTACTCAAAATAAGGTATGGGAATCCGGTTGTTGATGATGTACTGTTCAAAACTATCAATCAAAAATCGTCAATAGAAAAATGGGGAGGCCTTTTTGGTAGATCAAAAAAGCAAAAACTGGCGCGAGTTGATTAAACCGAAACGGATTGAAATCAATCAGGGGAGTTATACAAATAATTACGGCAAATTTGTATGCGAACCGCTCGAGCGGGGATTCGGAATCACTATCGGAAATTCGTTGAGACGTGTTCTTTTGTCATCCCTTCAGGGCGCGGCAATTGTGTCCGTTAAGTTTGATGAGGTGCTTCATGAGTTCTCAACCATTACAGGCGTCCTCGAGGATGTAACGGATATCATATTGAATTTGAAGGAGATAAAACTTAAAGTCATCGATGAGGAAGAAACGGTAATCTACCTGCACCGAGAAGGGGAGGGAACGGTTACCGCCGGAGATATTGAGCCGAACGATTTAGTGGAGGTCCTTAATCCTGATCAGCACATAGCAACCCTTAATAAGGAAGCTAAACTGAATATGGAGATGGTGGTCAGGACAGGAAAGGGTTATGTTCCGGCCGATAGTAGCAAGCCCGCGAATATGCCTATCGGTGTGATTCCAATGGATGCGGTGTTTTCCCCCATTCAAAAAGTGAATTATGTTGTGACGAATGCCAGGGTGGGCCAGGTTACCGATTATGACAAGCTGACCTTGGAGATCTGGACAGATGGGAGTGTGCTTCCTGAAGATGCCGTGGCTTTCTCGGCTAAGATCCTTAAAGAGCAGATGAACCCGTTCATCAATTTTGAGGAAGAGCCGGAACCGGTGGAAGAGGAAGAGGATGAGGAGAACGAGAAGATAAACGAAAATCTTTTCCGGCCTGTTTCAGACCTTGAACTGTCTGTACGTTCCGCCAATTGTTTGCAAAATGCCAAGATTACACTGATAGGTGAATTAGTTCAAAAGACAGATGCGGAGATGTTAAAGACCAAGAACTTTGGAAGAAAGTCTCTCAATGAGATTAAGGCTATTCTCGAGGAGATGGGGCTTTTTTTAGGTATGAAATTAGATAATTTCCCTGCCCCTATGATCCCTGATGAGGAAGAAGAAGGAAAAGAAGAAGAGGGAAAAGAGAAGAAAGAAGTAGATCGAGACGAAAACGAAGAAAGCGATCGAGAGATAGAGAAGAAAGGGGAAAAGGGGGAAGGAAAGACGAAGAAAGAAGACCTTAGCGGAAAAAAGGGCGAGAAAAAGGGAAAGGGAAAAGATAAATGAGGCACAGGAAGGCAGGGAAACAGCTGGGACGTAATACGAGTCACCGCAGGGCGATGCTCCGAAATATGGTGACGTCCCTGTTCGAACATGAACAGATTGTAACAACCGATGCGAAAGCCAAGGTGGTTAGGCCTGTGGCCGAAAAAATGATTACTCTTGCCAAACGGGGGGATCTCCATGCAAGGCGCCAGGCCCTTGCCTATATGCAAGACAAGGGTGTAATTCACAAGCTGTTTGGTGACCTGAAGGATCGATATCTTGATAGACAGGGGGGATACCTTAGGATTGTAAAGAAGGGTGTTCGAAAGGGGGACGGAGCGTCTGTTTCTGTTATTCAACTCCTGCCTGCGGATGAAAGCGTGAAATCGCGGGAAAAGAAGGCCAAACGATCGGGTGCAGGCAAGAAAAAGGAGGAAAAGGGGTAGTCCCCATTTTTGAGGTTGAGTCCGTATCCGTTATGTTGTAGCATCTGAAACTGTTACGGATTCAGAGGCGCATGGTTCGCCTGAATTATTCAACATTCTATTCTTAATCGAAACAATAAGCTTATCAATTAGAAAATGATTGCATGTGGGAGCAATAATAATGACCCTCTTGCCTGATCAAAGGCAAGGGGGGTTTTTTTTGAGGAGTCTAAGGTGATCAAATTTGGTCATAAAGATCTGTTGGGCATGGGCTCAGAGGGCAGGACCTGCGGAGGGGCTAATGAATTTGACGTTGATCAGGGGCGGTGATCTCGTAGATCCCGTTAGCGAGACAGTTGAAAAGGTTGATTTACTTATTGAAAGAGGTAAAATCAATAAGATATTTCCCCGGGGAGTGTTTCAGGAAAAAAGCCCTCGAATAAGGATTATTGAAGCGTCTGACAGGATCGTCATTCCGGGCTTGATTGATATGCACGTGCATTTGAGAGAGCCGGGGCACGAGCATAAAGAAACGGTCGCTACGGGGGCAAGGTCTGCTGCTGCAGGAGGTTACACTGCCATTGCCTGCATGCCCAACACCGAGCCTCCGAACGACTGTCGATCGGTTACAGAATTTATCTTGGAGCAGGGAAAAAGGGCGGGTTCAGCCAAAGTCTATCCGATTGCAGCCATCTCAAAAGGGCAGATGGGAAAGACGCTAACCAATTTCGGCGAACTTCGAGAGGCGGGGGCAGTTGGTGTTTCGGACGATGGATTTCCTGTTTCCAATAGCGAGCTTATGAGAAGGGCCCTCGAATACGCCTCTTATTATGGTCTAAAGGTCATTTCCCACTGCGAAGACAGAAGCCTCTCAGGAGATGGTGTGATGCATGAAGGGGTGGTATCGACTCGGATCGGCCTTGCCGGGATTCCTGCCGCGAGCGAAGATGTTATGGTTTATAGGGAAATCTCCCTGTCAAAACTGACGGGATGTCCTGTTCATATTGCGCATGTCAGCACAGCAGGATCAGTTGAGTTGATCAGGAGGGCCAAGGAAGAGGGTGTCCTGGTCACAGCGGAGACCGCCCCCCACTACTTTAGCCTGGATCATGGCGCGGTTGTCGGCTATGATACTGTTTTTAAGGTGAACCCCCCTCTCAGGACTGATAAAGATGTTGAGGCTATCAAGGAGGGTTTAGCAAAGGGCGTTATTGACGTAATTGCCACGGACCATGCGCCTCACAGCACCTTGGAGAAGGATCTCGAATTTGACAAGGCGGCCTTTGGGATGATAGGCCTTCAAACTGCACTGCCGCTGACTCTTAAATTGGTTAGGGAGGGGATATTGAGTCTGACCGAGGCCATTGGCAAACTTTCCAGTAATGGGGCGGATATTATCGGAATTACTGGCGGCCGCCTTGTTGAGGGAGGGGATGCTGATTTAGCCATAATCGACCCCGAATATGAATATCTGTTTGAGGAGGATCAAATTCTTTCCAAGAGCAGGAATTCCCCGTTCATAGGGACGAGCCTGAAGGGGATAAATGAATTGACCATGGTTGGAGGGAAGATTGTCTGGGAAAAAGAGAGCTAAGATCTTAGTGGTCGATGATGAAAAGAGCATGCGGGAGTTCTTGGAAATCATGCTTACTAAAGAAGGCTACGAGGTGATTATTGCAAATGACGGTGAACAGGCCTGCGAGATCTTGGACAGAGAGACCTTTGACCTGGTTATTACCGATATTCGCATGAAGAATATCAACGGGATAGGGGTCCTCAAAAAGGCCAAGGATGTGAATCCAGGCGCTATAGTCGTTCTGATTTCAGCCTTTGCCACGGCCGAGACTGCCGTGGAGGCGATGAAAGAGGGGGCCTACGATTATATCCCAAAGCCCTTTAAGGTTAATGACTTCAAGAGGGTTATCAATGATGCCTTGGGATCCAAGGCAAGGCCCATAGAAGAGGATAAAGGTTCAAAAAGCCGTTGCCATTTTGGTTCTTTAATCGGGGAAAGCCCGCAAATGAGGAAGGTGTATGATCTTATAGAGAGGGTTTCACAGACAAAGACAAATATCCTTATTTCGGGTGAAAGCGGAACAGGAAAAGAATTAGTAGCCAAGGCGATACACAATTTGAGCGAAAGGCGGGATAAGCCTATCGTTGTAATTAATTGCGCCGGGATTCCTGAAAATTTGATAGAGAGCGAACTGTTCGGTTACAAGAAGGGGGCATTCACCGGCGCCGTCGCAGACAAAGAAGGCCTGTTTGATGTTGCGGATGGAGGAACGGTTTTTTTCGATGAAGTGGGCGAACTCTCTCTGGTTATCCAGGTCAAACTATTAAGAGTGATTCAGGAGAGGACATTTACCGCTGTTGGGGGGACCGAAGTTAAGACCGTCGATGTTCGCTTCATTTCTGCAACCAACAAGGATCTTGAAATGGAGGTCATCGATAAAAACTTCAGGGAAGATCTCTATTTCAGGCTGAATGTAATTCCCGTTACCATACCTCCTTTGAGGAATAGGGAAGGAGATCTGCCTATATTGGCCCAGCATTTCCTTGAGAAATTCTCCATGGAGATGGGAAAAGATATCAGAAAAATTTCTACTTATGCCATGGACATTCTCAAGAAATACTCATTCCCGGGTAACGTCAGAGAGTTGGAGAATATCGTTGAACGAAGCGCGGCCTTGGAGACTTCGAATATTGTCCTGCCTGAGAGCCTTGCCCTATCCAGCCTGAGAGAGAGAGGGAACGAGAGGAGGAAACGAAGGACTGACTTGGGTCCGGATGGGATTCAGTTGGATGAGGTGATGTTGGAAATCGAGAGGGAGTATCTTGTTCAGGCCCTGGAAATTGCCCGTGGATCAAAGCAGGGAGCCGCCGAGCTATTGGGCATCAACTTACGTTCCTTGCGATACAGATTGGAGAAACCGGGTGTGTCTGAAAAGAATGATTCAAAATTGATACGCCCGTAAAAAGTCCTTGTAGCCGTTCACAGGTTCAAAGGTTCCTCCGCACTATGTGCGGGGATCTTCGACGGGGTTCAGAGGTTAAGGGATGCGACAGCTTTCCTATTTCATAATCTTAATCATAATCCTAATCTTACTCAATACGATTATGATTAAGAGTACGATTAAGATTATGATACGCCCGTAAAAAGTTCTTATTTACGGACAATTGCGAATTATTGTCAGTAGTTAGCTTAGGAAGTTTACTCTGAACCCTGTCAAGATCCCGCTGGGAGGGGAACTTCTGAGCCGTGAACGGTTACTTAAGGTTTATGCCCTATAAATAGATGGCAGATTCCTAAGGTCAAAGTGTACACTTCCACATCAACCAATCCCGCATCTTTCATCATCAGTGCAAAGCCCTTTACTGAGGGAAAATTCATTATGGATTCACCGAGGTAATAGTATGCGTCGGGGTTGGGAGAAAAAACCCTGGCAAGGAGCGGAAGAATCCTGTTCAAGTAGAGATCATAAAACTGTCTGAAGCAGGGGATCCGGGGAAAAGTCATCTCCAGGACCAACACTTGACCTCGAGGGACTACCACCCTTCTCAACTCAGTAAGTGCCCTTATCTTGTCTGGGATATTGCGTATGCCGAAAGCGACTCCGGCAGCATCAAAGCTTTTATCCGGGAGCGGGATATGCAGGGCATCCCCCTTTATCAAGTCAATCCTTGTGGAAAGGCCCTTGCTTTCAATTTTTTTCATCCCCTGGTCTAACATTTGCCGCACAAAATCGAGGCCTATCACCTGTATATCAGGATATTGCAGGGCCGCTTCGATGGCCAGATCAGAGGTACCGGTTGCCACATCCAAGAATCTGTAAGTATTGAAAAACCTCATCTGCTCTACTGTAAAACGGCGCCAGGCAACATCCCGTCTAAGGCTCAGAAAATGGTTCAAGAAATCATATTTTCCCGTGATAGTGGAAAATATCTCCTTGACTATTCTAATTCGGTCATAGTCATTTATTTCTTTAACTGAAGGATATCGATTTTTAGAGGATTCCATCCCCTTACCTCAAACAGACCTCAAACAGATCTCAACTTTCCCGGGAAGATTTCGATCTGTGCGGGTGTGCTAAAATTTTGGCGATTAGCCTAAAAAATCATATGGGTGTGCAGGCTCTTTTGGTTGCGAAACGTGATGCATACTTCATCCTAAGCGCTTCATCCTTGAAGAAGATTTTACGCGAGTTGAAAACAGCTTGACGCAGGTGGGACAGTAGAGATGATGTTCCTTTACATTGTTATGCTCCGATGTGCGTACCTGGACATGTTTGATAAATTTTTGCGACGCGAAATAGCGGCCGCACGCCTCGCAACGTTCCATGACATGCACCCCTATGACTTCATCGCGGATCGATATGACCCTTACGCCATCTTCATCGATCATCCGGATCGCCCCTGTCGGACAGATGTTGGAGCAAGTCCCGCAACCGATACAGAGTCCTTCTCTGGGTACCACAAAGGTTATGCCGTCCCGTTTCTCTCTTTTGAGCGCCCCCCCGCCCCCGATTTCGCTGCAGACCCGAATACATAGACGGCATCTTAGACAGCCGTCAGGGGCCGGGCCAAGATCAACACCATACTCTACTGCCAGGTCTCTGATGAACTTCGATTGGGGCGCCATGGCCAGCAGATTTCTAAAGGCAGATTTCCTGGCGCTTGTCACCAGTTCACTCCGGGTCTTTACTTCCAGACCATTCCGTGCCTTTAAAATACAGGAGAGCAAGACTCTCGGTTTTCCGGCTCGCCCTCGAACTTCAACCCCGCACAGATTGCAGGCCCCAATCGGTTTGAGGGCTTCATGATAACAGATTGTGGGGATCTTAATGCCGTTCGCCCGAATAACCTGAAGTACAGTCACCCCTTCGTCGGCCTCGAATTCAGTCCCATCAATTATGATCTTGGGCAATTTGGAAACCCCCTTTTTGCGTATGCCCTAATCACGACCTGCGTCGTGCAAATCGTTCAAATACTCTTCCAGATAATGCAATTCGGTTGACAAGTTTCCGACCTGAAAGTGGACGAGATTGCACATATTAAGCACTGAAGTGATTTTGCCATCTTCCACCACCGGCAGATGTCTGATGCTTGTTTGGATCATCAAAGAGATGGTGTCATCAATTTCATCCTCGGGCCTGGCAACAATTAATTTATTGGTCATGGCGTTTTTGAGCCCGATCTCTGAAAAGGCCTTTGGCTTGAACTTGGCATAACTGCACAAGACATCCCTCTCTGTAAAAATCCCGACCGGTCTTTCGCCTTCCGTGACAATAAGGGCGCTGCTGTCTTTATCTATCATGACATTCACGGCCTCCTCCAAAGAAAGGCCGCTATCGATTCTCAAGACTTCTCTACCTAACTGGTCCAAGATATCCTGAATTCTCACAGGTACTCCTGTTTGGTTAAACCTGTCTTTAACCTGTCCCGTCAGTCCTCCACGACACGGAGGCAATCCTGGGGAAAGCGGTGGGTCCCCTCTTTGTCAAGGGTGACCTCAATGAGGGCGTCAGGATCATTCTTGACCGTATCAGGATCGGTCACGACGCCACGCAACCCCACATATCGGTCCATATAGTCCTGCCAGCTTTCATCCTTTGATCGCTTATACACTTCAACCTTTTGTCTTTTGCGAAACGTCATTATTTCCCCTCATGCGTTTGAATCAAACGAGAGTTTTCGGTCTGTGCGGTTAGACCCCAGCAATTTACAGGTCGAAAGTCTTGGGTGGCCTCATTTCTGCATGGCTTTCGGCCGTAGACTTCCGGGCACACTCCAGACAGAGCACCTTGTCTCTCAGATGCTGGCTTATCCCCTGGATTTTTTTACTTATGAAGTCGTGATACCTGGCGGGCCCGACGACGGCACCACACATCTCGCATGTTTCCATCTTCAGGCGATTGAGCACGGTGCCGCACAGGCTTAAAAGCCTTTCCTCACCCCACTCCTCCATACGCATAGCCCCGGTTGGACAGTTGGCAACGCAGGCGCCGCACAGAATACACCTTTCTGCAGTTGTCCTCAAATCTGTAGGATATGGATGATCGAAATCCAGGTATCCCATTTGCAGGGCATCAATCCCCATCTTGTTACGACAGATATCGACGCAGACCCCACATCGGATGCAGACATCGCATCTGAGACAGCGCCGGGCCTCTTCCCTGACGCTGTTCTCCGAATATCCGAGCTCTACCTGCTGAAAGGTCACCCGCCTTCTTTCGTCATTCAGCGTAGGCATATCCGGCCGGTGGAGGGACATCTTGGTCGAGGCGGGCACCTGAATAAACCCCGTCCGAGAGCGTCGAACGGGAACCGGCGGCATCTTGGGCTGAGGGATTCCTGATAGATACCGCTCGATAGCGTCAGCCGCTCGTTTCCCCCCGCCAATGGCCTCTACCACTGTGGCAGGCCCTGAGACAACATCCCCAGCCGCGAAAACCCCCTCCATGGAGGTTTCCATACTCGCAACGTTGACCCCGATGGTACTTCGCCGGGACCATTTCAGATCCCCTAAGTCGGCGAACCCGTTACGGTCTACTGTTTGGCCGATAGCAGGAATCATGGCGTCCACTTCAACCCCGAAATCACTCCCTTCAACAGGAATGGGACGTCGCCTGCCACTTTCGTCTTCCAGACCCAGTTCGGTCCTGATGCAATGAAGGGATGTGATCCTGCCATCCTCCCCTTTGATTTCTACGGGAATCGTCAGAAAGGAAAACTTGACCCTCTCTTCCTCGGCCTGTTGCACCTCCTCTTCATTGGCGGGCATATCGGAACGGGACCTTCGATATATGATCGAAACCTCTTCACACCCAAGCCTGATACATGTCCTGGCGGCATCAATCGCCGTGTTGCCACCCCCTAAGACAGCCACCCTATTCCCCGGCTTACGTCTGTCTCCAAGCGCGACCCGGCGGAGAAGGGTAATCGCATCGATCACTCCTGGATAGCTTCCCTCTCCCTCAATCCCCAGTTTATAGGAACCATGGGCGCCAATGGCCACAAGGAAGGCTTCAAATCCTTCCGCTTTGAGTTGATCAAGACTCACGTCTTTTCCAAAACGGGTATTGAGCCGGAATTCAACCCCCAGCGCTTCGATTATGGCCACTTCCCTGTCAATCACCTCCCTTGGGAGGCGGTATCTGGGAATCCCGACCATCATCATCCCCCCGGCCATGGGAAGGGCATCAATGACGGTCACCGCATATCCTTTGAGGGCAAGATAATAGGCAGCGGTCAGCCCGGCCGGGCCGGCGCCGATGATGCAGACCTTCCGGTGATTATCCGGGGCTTTTTCCGGGTTCCTGTACAGCCCGTCGGACATGGCCCGTTCTGCTGCAAATCCCTTGAGGTATTTGATCGCGATCGGCGTGTCGATTCGGCCCCTCACACACATGAATTCACAGGGATTGGTGCATATGAGACCGCATATCCAGGGGAAGGGGTTGTCTTTGCGTATCAGTTCGATAGCCTCCGCATCATGCCCCTGGGCGATAAGCGTGACATAGCTTGGCACATCAATCCCTGCAGGACACGCCATCTGACAGGGAGAAGGGGTTAACCGGGCACAGTCCGTAACCGGACAGATCTGGGTTTTCAGATGGCTCTCAAAGACCTCCCGGTGCTCCGACAGGATTGAAGAGACCATCGCCCCCGTGTCCCTGCAGGCCGCTTCAGGCCCTTCTTTTTCGAGGCTGCGGGCAAGGGATTCCATGGCGGGGATGTGCTCGTCCCCCCCTCTTCCAGAGGCCACATCCTCCATCAGTTTCAATATCTCTTCAGCTCTCTGCCTGCATCTTGCATTTTTCAGATGGCCGTTGGAGATAATCCCGGATAGCCTATCAATCGTCCTTGCAACAGGGCAGACTGGTTTTACCATGGCACACTCAACTGGAATCGAGGACGCTGAACAGGATAAAAGGCATCCGGCCAAAGCGTCTTCTTTTCTGTGGAAGATCGCGTTTGGTTCATGATAGAGACCACCATTTAACAGATTAACCCAGAGAGGCCATTGCTTTGGCATAGCGCTCCCGTCTCATCGACGGAATCGTCTCAGCACCTCCGAAATGGAGGCAATGGGTGGTGCATAAGGTGACACAGGCCGGTTTGAGGCCCCGGTCAATGCGGTCGATACAATAATCGCATTTGACCACTTTTCCGGTTTCAGGGTTCCACTGGGGGGCCCCCCAGGGGCACGCCGATATGCACGTTTTGCAGCCGACGCAGAGCGATCTGTCTACAAAGACAATGCCATCCTGTGCTCGCTTCTGCATGGCCCCGGTTGGACAGGCGGCCACACACCAGGGATCTTCGCAGTGAAAGCAGGGCATAAACGTATATGCGGCCCTCGGCAGGTTACTGACAAAGGCCGGCCCCACGGTCACAATCTCGCACAGTCTGGGACCCACCGGCAGGTTCTTGTTGCTCTTGCAGACCACTTCGCAGCTGCGACACCCGATACACTTTTTCGCATCTTGGAACAGGTAATACTTACTCATTATTTTCCTCCGGACGCACCTACCGATCTCGACGAAACCGGATGTACACGGACAAAGGTGTGGTGTAAGGCGGGACTGCCGCCGATCATGTCAGAGACATTTTCCATGAGAACACTATCGCTCAGCCCTTTCTGAAATGAGCGGAGGGCCGATTGTGCCTCGTGCCCAAAACCATGAAGCATAAATACCGTCTCAGGGTGAATAAAATCGGTCACAAAGGCCTTTATCTCTCCACGACCCTGGTCGGATGAAACCTCTACCCATTCCCCGTCTTTTATCCCCAGATGAGCGGCCTTCTCGGAATGGATCCAGAGTCTGTTTTCAGGCACAATCTCGTTCAAATAGCGATTGTTCTGCGTGGAGACATGGGTGTGCAGGGCACAACGGCCCACCGTGAGCCTGAACTGGTTTTCTGGGGGGCCGGGAACAGGATCATAAGCGGGGAATGATTCAAAGCCCGCATCCTCCAGCAGGGAGGAGACAAATTCTATTTTCCCGGACGGTGTCTTGAACGGGATCCCGTCATCTCGATCCCATAAAATCTGCTTATCCGTATAGGCCACAAAACCCTTCTCACTGAAATCCTCCAGATGGAACCCGGTCCCTTCTAACTGCCAGCGAACAAGGTCTTCCATGCTCTGGTACGGAAAGAACTCTCCCAGACCAATCCGTTCCGCGATCTGTTTCAGGATAATGGCGCCGGGCCGGGTATCATAACGGGGTGTGACCGACTGGTGGCGCAGGAACATCTGGGGCTTGAGCCCGTTGGCCTGCTGGACGCAATCGGTTCGTTCCAGGTAGATGGATTCCGGCAAAATCACATCGGAATACCAGGCGATATCGCTGTAATTGATATCAATGGTCACAATTAGGTCCAGCTTGTCCAAGGCCTTTTTGGTGGTATTGGTTTCCGGAATCGACATGAGGGGGTCAAAACGATAGCTGAACAACGCCTTGATTGGATACGGATCCTCATTCAGGATCGCCTTGGGCAGCATTTGGCCCACGCCATGGTTCGGGTCAGGAAGCGGAAAATCAGGGGTGCCCACCTTGTCGAAACGGGGTGCTTTTATCTCCGGGAAAGACTGCTCGGTCAGTTTTCGTGCGGGTTTACCCCCGACCTGGGCCGGGCCCTTCTTAAAAAAGAGACCGCCTTTGGCCTCCATGCTCCCCATAAGGGCATTTAGAATAAAGATAGAGCGTCGAAGGTGAATTTCATTGATGTAGTTGGCCCCCCGGTATCCGTAATGAAAGACAACCGAAGGTTTGTCCCTGCTCATCTCACGGGCGAGATCCACCATTTCCGTGGCCGAAATGCCGGTCTCTCTCTCGGCCCATTCCGGTGTATAGGCGTGGACAAAGTCCCGGAGTTGACCCAGGCCAAGGACCCACCGGTTCACATATTCCTCATCATACAGTTTTTCTTTGAGAATGATGTGGATCAGGGCATAATTAAGCGCCAGGTCCGTCCCAGGTCTGATCATCCAATAACGGTCTGCCTTTGTGGCGGTGACCGTCACACGTGGATCAATATACGTTAATTTGGCACCCTTCTCCATGGCTTCACAAAAGGCGTTGACCGCCTTTACCTCAATGGCCTCAAACAGGTTGCGGCCATACAGAACCATGTGTCTGGTGTTTTTATAATCAATCCCGATCTGGCCGTCGGTATAACCAAACAGGGATCGTGCCGCCGTATTTACCGATCCTTTGCACAGGGCATCGTGTGTAAAATGATTGGGAGAGCCGATGGCCTTCATAAAGGTCTTGCTCACATGGGTAGCAAGCTGGGTACGCTCGCCAAAGGCAACACTGTGCCCCCCATTTTCCTCAATGATTTTTCCGAGCTTTTCCCCCACGTAGTCAAGGGCTTCTTCCCATGTGGCCTTTTTCCATTGTCCCGATCCTCGAGGTCCGGTCCGGATCATCGGGGACTGGACCCGTTCATGATCATACAGGAGGGCAATGCCGGCGGCGCCTCTCGGGCAAAGGCTCCCCTCCATCCCGGCCACATAGGGGTTGCCCTCAATCCATTTCACTTGATCGTCCTTTGTAACAACCCTTATGGGGCAACGCACTGAACACATAAAACATAGACTGTATACTTCATTTTCCATGCACTTTTCTCCTCAGCCGAATGCCATGGTTACCAATTTATGACTTCAAAAATGCCAGACTATCCCAGTGGTGAGATCGTCCGATGAAATAACAAAGCCCGCCAATAGGCGGGCTCCAATATTTCATTATTTCCCGTTTGTGTCAAGTCCCAGGCCACCCTTCTTCAGCTAAGGGCAGGCTTTTCTGTAAGGCTCAGTTTCACGATTTCGTCCACCATTTTATTGAATTCCCGGGTGAAGGCTAATTCATTATTGTCGAGCACCGCTATGCTACCTAAATCACCTTGCTGCACTACCTCCGGTTCGAGGGGGAGACTTGCCAGGAGTCTTAGCCCTTCTGCCTTTGCCGTCAGCATGCCGCCCTTTGTTTTGAACAACTCAATCATTTTTCCGCAATGGGGACAGGTAAGGCCGCTCATATTTTCCACCAGGCCTAAGATCTCCATGTTGACCTGGCGGCAAAAATTAATCGATTTTCGCACATCTGCTAAGGA
>JAUWPC010000019.1 GCA_030611815.1 Desulfobacteraceae bacterium | reverse complement strand
GCCTGCCGTTTTATGCTCATGTTCTTGTGGACAAATCCGATCCCCCCCTGCCTTGCAACGGTAATGGCGGTTTCAGCCTCGGTTACAGTATCCATTGCAGCGCTGACAACAGGGATATTCAGACTGATATTCCGTGACAATTGCGTCCTTACATCCACCTCACCCGGCAATACTGAAGACCGTGCCGGAATCAGAATGATGTCATCAAATGTATAGCCAAATCGGAAATCCTTTTTAGTCATTTCGCTCTCCTTACAGATTTTGTGTAATGGTTGATACGCCCGAAAAAATCCTTTTTACGGGCAATTGCGAATTATTGTCAGTAGTTAGTGCTTGGCCTAAAACTCTTTTTTTCGGTCAAACACTAACTATCAACTTGTTACCCCGCCTTGCGAGGCTAAACACTAAACACAGTAGCGAAGCGACGAAATACAAAACACTCGCGTAAAAAGATCTATTTTTTATTTCTTACGAGACCGTCAATCACAATCATCAATCGACAATCATAAATCATCAATTAAAAGCCCCTCCAACAAATCAGACATACTGACAATCAGCTCGAAGGCTCCAAGATACTTCATGATCCTCATGACCACAAGAGCTCCAGCCACAATCACATCTGCCCGTTCCGGCTCCCGGCCGGGGAGCCCCATCCTTTGCTCAACATTCATATTACGCATCTCTTCAAAGCATGTAGCAACCTGAGGGAGAGTCAGTTTCAACCCATTGACCCTTTCCGGGGTGATGTCATCGGATGGAATCCTGTGAAACATGGCGGCAAGGGTCGTTACACTCCCCCCGGTTCCTATAACAACATGCTCCCTGGCAAGACCTATATGCGCAATCTTGAGGCGCTGATCTGTCTCTTTTGAAATTGAATCTAACTCAGTCTCATCAGGAGGATCAGATCGAATAAATTCCTTTGTCAGGGCCGCCGCGCCTAAGAGGACTGATTTTGCCTCTACCTCGCCCCTGTTGTCATAAAAAAACTCTGTGGATCCTCCGCCCAGGTCAAAAACGAGAAATGGGCCTCCTTTAATATTTAAGGCGCTCAGTGCCCCTTTGCCACTTAGGAGGGCCTCTCTTTCACCTGATATAAGGCCTATTCGAATATGGGTCTGTTCGTAAATATGGTCAAGAAATTGGTCTCGATTTATCGCATCTCTGATTATACCTGTAGCAACCCCATATACTCGCCGGACGTTGAAATCAGCAATCAGGCTTGAAAACCCCTGTATTACCTCCAGGACACGTGCAGAAGCATCAGACCCAATTATTTCTTCCCCTCCGCGCTCAAAGCTCTCAGCAAGACGGATATAAACCCTTTTCCTAACCAAAGGTCTCAAGCGCCCTGATGAACCCGACTGCTGGGCAATAAGAAGCCTTGCAGTGTGACTGCCCAAATCAATGGAAGCAACTAACTGTTTCATCTTAGATAATGGTATCAAAAGGGGAAAGGTTTTGCGGGTACTTTCTAACAGACATTGGTGGTCGTGTCAATCCATGGACCTATGTAAAGAAAAAAATGGGCGCGGTTCAAAACTTGCTTGACAAACGCCTCTCATTTTCTGTAAAGAGACGCCTATGTGTGATTTTTCACATGCTTTCTATCCCACATTTCAAATCTCCTCCCTCGTGGGATAACTAATGTGATAAGGCCACAGGCTCCGGACCAGACCCTCACCTTTGCTTGAAAAGGGATAGGGAAAAGACCGTACGTATCCCAACGGGATTGCAGGAATATGCTATTAGACCCTAACACACTGAGGAAACAGGATAATGGAAGTTAAAACAGAACGAATGATCGCTTATTGCCTCGCAGCAATACTCCTTGTGGTGGGAGTGATCTGTTATGCGGCCTTTGCGAAAAAGGCCCCTGAACAGCCCTTAAGGATCATGCTTAAAAATACCGGAGGGAATGTCCTGTTTGACCATAAAGAACATATGTCCGAATCTGGGTATGGCATTGACTGCGCCGACTGCCATCATGATATTGAAAACGAAGGCGATAGACCCTCTACATGTGGGGAATGCCATACAGATGACGGTGAGGATGCCCCAACAAGACCAGACGCCTTTCATAAACAGTGCAAGACCTGTCACGAAGAGGATGGAGGACCGGTTAATTGTGCAGAGTGCCATGCCATGTAATGAATTTAGGGATTGAAGAATCACCCCTCGTGGGCAGGAGGCAAAAATGATAAAAAAGCCGTTTTTCGGTTTGGGAAAACCTAAGTTAAAATACTCTGGGATTGAAAATATTGAGGGAAAAGATGTCAAAGAAATTCCCCCCTCAACTATGATTACCCTCATGCACAAGTCACCTAATGGCGAACTGGGCGACCTTGCCCTCTCAATTGGTGATGAAGTCAAAACAGGACAGAAACTGAATCTCCGTAAAACCGGGGAAGAATACCTGACCTCAACAGCAACAGGTACTATCACCGACATATCACATGCCTCAGGATATGCAGGCCAGTCCTTTATTTCGATTTCCATTGAGGCAAAATCGAAGGATCTGTGGGATGGTGAATTCGAAAAGGCCGGAAAAAATGGATCTCCTGAAAATGTCCTTCCCTTTTTGTCGTGCCTCCCTGGAATCTCTGACCTGACTTCTCTTATCAAAATAGACAACCCGCTGAACACGATCATCATTAACGGTTTAGATCAAGACCTGCTGATCACCACAAATCAACTAATCGTAAGAAACGAGGCCGATAATTTAGCCGAAGGGGTTGAATTTCTAAAAAAAACCACGGGTGTTAAAAAAATCATCTTTGTTGTTCCCCCCTCCCTGCGTATGGAGGCTGAGAAGAGCGGCGCTGAGGTTAAGGTGATTGAACCTCTCTACCCCGATGCAACCCCCAGACTGCTGATGAAAGAGATCCTCGACAATCCAGTTCCCCCATCAAAAAACCTCGAAGATTTAGGAGTCGGTTTTATCAGCGCTGAGGCTGTTGTGGCCTTGAGGACAGCCTTTGTGAAAGGAAAAATGCCTGTTACCAAGGTGTTAACTATCATTGACAAAGATAACAGGCTCACATGCATCAAGGCCAGGATAGGGACTCCTGTCAGGGACATTCTCAACGCCCTGAGTATTGACGTCTCGCAGGGAGACCGTCTGGTTTTTGGCGGTCCCATGTCGGGCCAGGGCATCTACTCAGAGGATATGCCGATATTAGCTGACACGGATGCCATTATGGTACAGGACAAAGATCAGGTAATTCCAATAGGCAATGACCCATGTATCAACTGCGGGGAGTGCGTCAGGGCCTGTCCTGCCAAATTACCCGTCAACATGCTCATACGGCTCCTCGAAAACGGCCTGCATGAAGAGGCGGCTAACGAGTATGACCTCCTTTCCTGTGTAGAATGCGGCCTTTGTAGTTATGTATGTGAGATGCGAATCCCCATATTCCATTATATTATGCTTGGAAAACATGAACTTGCTTTAACAGGAAGCCTGGAGGAAACGAATGCCTAACCAGAAACTTTTTGTCAGTTCCCATGCCCCTTACTGGCACAACAGGAGCAGCCTCTCAGCGAAGAGTTATAATATTCTGTTGGCAGCCCTTCCCGCAGTAATATTGGGCATATATCAGTACGGCCCCCCTGCCCTCGGGGTTGTGGCCCTTTCCGTTTCCACGGCCATGATATGGGAACTTATCATGAATTATGTGACAAAACGCCCGGTCAGCATCGGAGACGGCAACGCCGCCGTTATAGGTCTTCTCTTAGCAATGCTCCTCCCTGCGACCACGCCATGGTGGACTGTGGTGATAGGCACTTTCCTTGCTGTTGTAGTGGGGAAACAGATCTTTGGTGGCATTGGGGGCAACCCCCTTAATCCCACATTGGTTTCCATAGCGATAATAACACTCTCATGGAAAGGCCTTTTGGATTTCGATGAGGCCTTAGTGAATTTCGATCTTGGATTTTACATGGTATATCCATTGGCTGCGCTCAAGCATCTCGGACCCTCGGTAGTCTCCAACTACTCTGTTGGTGAGCTCCTTATGGGCCAGTATGCAGGCGCAATAGGATCCACCTTCGGCCTCGGTCTTATTATTGGGGGGATCTACCTGATACTTCGCGGAATGATCCGGTGGGAGATATCGATCTCCTTCCTCGTTGGAATATTTGTAACCGCCCTTCTTTTCAATATATCCGACTCTGAAAAGTATGCCGGCCCGCTGTTCCATCTCTTGACAGGATACACCCTGATAGGCGCCTTCTTCCTTGCCACGGAAGATTCATCCTCACCCGTGAATTTCATCCCCATGTTGATATACGGGGTGTGTGCGGGTTTTCTCACGGTTCTTATCCGGAACATTGGCGCCTTTGTAGACGGCGCCGTCTTTGCCATCCTCATGATGAATGTTGCCAACCCGCTTCTGGACAAGATAAGGCCAAAAGCTCTGGGAAAGGGGATTAAACATGCGTGAAATGTTGAAGCTCTTCATAGCAGTTGTTGTCTTTAGCTGCCTTTCAGGGGGTGTTCTGGCTGCGATTCAGAATGCAACCAAGGAGAGGATAGAATACCAGCAGCTCAAATTCGTCAAAGGCCCTACCATAAAAGACATCATGGAAGGATGCTCAAACGATCCCCTTATTGATCGATTGAGGATCGTCGATGAGGCCAAGGAGATGCACCTTTTTGTTGGGGAATTTGAGGGGAAACGCAACACCGTGGCCTTTGAGACCTTTGGAAAGGGTTACGGGGGTGTGATGGGTGTTATTGTGGGAGTGAACTTGGACAACGACGAGATAATCGGGGTGGGGGTCACAACCCATAGCGAGACCCCCGGCGTCGGTTCAAAGGCCAAGACCGATCCCGACTTCACCGCCCAGTTTAAGGGATTGTCCTTATTTGATCCTTTTAAGGTCAAGGCCGACGGCGGACAGATTGACGCGCTGAGCGGAGCAACCATATCGTCACGCGGGGTATGCGGCGCGGTTGTTGAGGCCGGTGAGATCTATAAGAGACTTAAACCAACGATAATTGAAAAAATGAAAGAAAAACAAGGCTAAGGGGATAATCGGTTATGGCAAAAACGGCTGTTCAGGAATTCACAAAAGGGCTTTGGGCTGAAATACCTCCGTTTCGCCTCGTTCTCGGTCTATGCCCGGTATTGGCGGTGACCAAGACTGTGGAAAACGGTATCGGAATGGGTGTGGCGACCACATTTGTGCTTATCTGTTCCAACATCCTCATTTCTTTGCTCAGGAATGTAATACCCAAGAAGGTCAGAATCGCCTGTTTCATCGTGGTCATTGCCACCTTTGTAACCGTTGTAGAGCTGGTTATGCAGGCCTTTGCCTACCCCCTCTTTTTGAAGCTCGGCATATTTATCCCCCTCATCGTTGTCAACTGTATTGTCCTTGGCCGTGCAGAGGCCTTTGCCGCCAAGAACGGTGTGGTTGCCTCCTTTGCCGACGGCCTCGGCATGGGGGTGGGTTTCACGCTCTCCCTTACCGCACTCGCCATAGTGCGGGAGGTCCTTGGAAACGGCACTTTTTACGATATTCCGGTGTTTGGCCCTTCGTTTGAGCCTTTTTCCTTTATGGTGCAGGCGCCGGGGGCCTTTGTCTGTTTAGGGCTTATGCTGTGCATAATGAACATGTTAGGGAAAAAATAGGAGTCGTTAGATGCCCGATTATATTTTATTGATAGTAGCCTGTATCTTTGTCAACAATATCCTGTTGATGCAGTATCTCGGGAACTGTCCTTTCTTGGGGGTTTCCAAGAAAATGGAAACCGCAGTCGGCATGGCAATGGCGGTTATTTTTGTATTGGTCCTGGCCGGAGCAATCACATGGATCGTCGACATATATCTCTTAAAGGCCTTTGGTCTCGAATACCTGCGGACCCTCTCATTTATTCTGGTAATTGCATCTCTTGTCCAGTTCGTCGAGATGTTCCTAAGGAAAAGCATACCGGGCCTCTATGCCGGACTCGGGATATTCCTCCCCCTGATCACCACCAATTGCGCGGTTATGGGTGTGTGCCTTATCAACATTATGGAGGAATACAGCTTCACCCAGGCCTTGGTGGCATCTTTCAGCTATGCAGTAGGTTTCGGATTGGCCCTGGTACTTTTTGCCGGAGTTCGTGAACGGATAATCTTGGCAAGGGTCCCAAAACCTCTTCAGGATACTTCAATCGGCCTTGTAACCGCCGGAATGCTCTCCCTTGCCTTCTTCGCATTCAAGGGGATGGTGTAGGGATTTTTAATTGATGATTGATGATTGTAGATTGATGAACGACTCAACTAAATCCGGAGGACCAACATGGTAAGCGGTTTTTTGGTAATGGGGGGATTAGGTGTAGCCATAGGCGTAGTTTTGGCCTTGGCCTCAAAGGTATTCTATGTCTATGTCGATCCCAAGATCGAAGCCGTTGAAGACGCGTTGCCCGGGGCCAATTGCGGTGGATGCGGATTGCCGGGATGCAGTTCCAATGCAGTGGCCATCGTGGCAGGAAAGGCCTCGGCCTCATCCTGCGTGGTAGGGGGCCCGGATGTCACAGCTGAAGTAGCTGAGGTAATGGGTGTGGCGATAACTCTGCAAGAGCCGGAGATTGCCGCTCCCGGGTGCAGCTATGGCTATCAGGAGGCAGATGTCAAATACCTGTACCAGGGAATCAACGACTGCCGGGCAGCGACCCTGCTTGACGGTGGCTCCAAGATTTGTACCATCGGGTGTTTAGGATTGGGTACCTGTGTGAATGCATGCCCCTTTGGGGCGCTCTCCATGGGTCCTGACAACCTCCCTGTAGTAGACACTGAAACTTGTACAGGATGTGGCACTTGCGAACGGGTGTGTCCCAAGCATATCATAACCCTCACCTCCACATCTGATCGAATCATCGGCGAGTATGTTACTGATGAGTGTACCGCTCCCTGTCAAAGGAACTGCCCAACAGGGATAAATATACCCGGGTTCATCCAGGAAATCAGCAACAATAACTACGAGGCCGCCCTTGCCATCATAAAAGAGAAATGCCCCCTACCCCTCATATGCGGGTATATCTGTCCGGCCCCGTGCGAGCTCGCGTGCCGGCGCAATCTGATAGATGAAGCGGTCGCTATCAATCCACTTAAGAGGTTTGTGGCAGACTATGAAATGGAAACCGAAAAACATATCACCCCCTACAAAGCCCCAGGGAGCGGCCAAAAGATAGCGGTTGTGGGCGGGGGCGCAGAAGGACTGACCCTGAGCTATTATCTCGCACGACTCGGCTACGACCCCACCATCCTTGAGGCAAAACCTCAATTGGGGGGGATACTCAGATATGTCATTGCTGAAGACAGGCTCCCGCGCAAGGTCCTGGATCACGAGATAGAGGGAATACTTGAAACCGGAGTACAGACAAAAAATAACGTGGTGATGGGCAGGGATTTTCATTTAGACACACTGTTCCAAGAGGGCTATGACGCCGTTGTCTTGACCAAAGGCGGTTTTGACAGCAGAAAAATCCTGCAACCCGATCAGAAGGGTTATGATTCATCGGTGAAGGGTCTATATATAATGCTGGACTTTCTCTATGCCCTTGCTAATGGGGAAAAAGTAGATCCGGGTCAAAGGGTAGTAATAGTCCATAACGGCATTGAGGCCATTGATCTTGGCCGTAAGTGCAGAAAAATGGGTGCCCAGAAGGTAACCATTATTTCAAACCTTAAATCCCACGAACTTCCTATTGAATTACAGGGCTCCGAAGACCTGGAGGCCGAGGGAATATATGTCAAACACTCAACCGTTGTAACAGGCCTTAAGGGCATTTCCAGTCGGCTGGTAAGGGTGGCATTAGAGGACACGCATCCCATCGGCGAACTCCCGGAGGAAAAGGCCACGATCCGAGCAGATACCTTGATCCTCTCGGCCGGACGCCTTCCTGAATTTGTGTTCGTCCGATCTGAAGACCAGCCGGAACCCGAGGAAGGAGAGATCGGGTGGGAAACCATCGAGACGTTCCGCACCTTTCCCGGTAGCAAAGAAGGCATATGCACGCCCCCTGAGCCGGGACGGATAAGTGATTCATCCGCAGTGGTAAAGTCACTTCTTTCGGGCCGAAGACTCACCAGGGCAATTCACCAGCATTTTAGCAGTGATTCGGTAACGCCGATACAAGACCTTGTATGCGAAACGGATACGATCTTAAACGTTACAGAAGTTCATGAGGTGATCTCGTCGAATAGAGAACGTCCACACATCATTGATGTGGAAGGTAACAGCAAGACAGCCTGGATCTTTCCTGACGAATACCCCGGTTTGAATGAGGCCTCTGCCAGAAATGAGGCTGAACGATGTCTGAAATGTGGCCTTATCTGTTACAGAAAGCAGAAATAGTGTCCGAACGAAAACTAGGATTTTTTGTTCAGATCAAGGAAGACGATAATTTTAACCGCAGGAATACATTGAGTATTTCGAGGATTAATCCGCCTCAGGCGGGTTAAAATTTGAGTCTGACGTCCCGCCGAGGCGGGAGACGAAAAAGACAGTTTTCGTTCAGGCACGAAATAACAGGACAAACGATTGTGTTACTAAATCACGGGTCTTAACACGCAACCCGGAGAGGAAAAATGGCTGAGAACATCATCACCATTGACGGACGTCAATTAGAGTTTGAAACGGAAGAGACTATTCTCGATATTGCAAGACGCAACGGGATCTTTATCCCCACACTGTGCCATATAAAAGGAACCCGCCCAACAGGGGCATGCAGGGTGTGTGTAGTGGAAGTTGAAGGCGCACGTGCGTTCCTGCCTGCCTGTGCTACTCCGGCAGCCCTCAAGATGGTTGTCCATACCCATACACCCTCTGTAATAGAGGCAAGAAAAACCGTGATCGCCCTGCTCCTCCAGTCAGGAAATCATAACTGCGCTATCGCAACCAACAGGTCCCAGGACTGGACCTCATTCCAGCAGCAGGTGGAGAACTATGACCAGAGAGCAGACCTGTGTCCTGCTCATAGCGCCTGCAACCTGCAGGCCTACGCATACAAATATCAGGTAGACACCTCCGGTCTTGTAAGGGCCCAGACCGACTATCCCATGGAGATGGCAAGCCCGTTGATTATAAGAGATTTCTCCCGGTGCATCCTTTGCGGTCGTTGCGTAGAGGCCTGCAATAGCATTCAGGTAAACAATGCCATCACCCACGGCTTCAGGGGGGCCAAGGCCAAGATCGTCGCCATGGGCGATGACAACCTTCAACGTTCTGACTGTGTTTTCTGCGGGGAGTGTATCCAGGCATGCCCGGTTGCAGCTCTGGTTGAAAGGAAGAGCCGCTATAAAATAAGACCCTGGGAAGCCCGCCATGTGCGAACCACCTGTCATTTCTGCGGCGTGGGCTGCCAGCTTGATCTGCATATCAAAGATGATAAGATAATGAAAGTAACCGGTGTTGAGGATGCCATCCCGAACCAGGGGAGACTCTGCGTCAAGGGACGATTCGGTTACGATTTTGTGCAGAGTCCGGAACGTTTGACCGTGCCCATGATCAGAGAAAACGGGAAGCTGAGGGATGCATCATGGGATGAGGCACTCGATCTGGTCGCCTCAAAAATAAAGGAGATAACTGAGGCAGACGGCCCCGAGGCGGTTGCAGGTATCTGTTCAGCCAAGTCTACCAATGAGGCCCTTTACCTGATGCAGAAGCTCTTCCGAGTAGGCATAGGCACTAACAACCTTGCCTCGCCCTTTGCCGCGGCCGGCCTTAACAATACCATCGCAGAATTAGAAAAGGCCAAACGTATATTCTTGATAGGATCTGATATAACCGAGGAAAATCCGGTAGCAGGAACCTTTGTCAAACGAGCCGCCAAAAACGGATGCGAATTAATTGTGGCAGACTCGCGGCCCACAAAGATTGCGACCTTTGCTACTCTCCCTCTGTTGCTGAAAGAAGGCTCGGAATCGGTCCTGATCAACGGTATCATCCAGGAACTCATATCTCGTGGCCGTAAATGTTCTGACAGTATCAGGGAAATTGCTTCGAGTTTTACCTTGGATAAGGTAATCGAAACCACCGGACTTTCCGAGAATGAGATTAGGGCGACAGTTGACATTCTGGACTCTGACGAACCGGTCATGTTGGTATATGGCTCTAAGGACGCCTCCTTTGCAAGGACCTTTGTCAGGCTACAGGAGACCTTGGGCAACTTAGGGGTAGAGTGCGGCGGAGTGAACTACTTAGGAGATCTCAACAACTCACAAGGGGCCTGTGACATGGGCTTCCTGCCTGCCTTCCTGCCAGGCTATCAAATGGTGGAAGATGACAGGGCCCGTAAACCCTTTGAAGAGGCCTGGGGCGCTGAACTTGCCGAAAAACCGGGGCTGAACTTTGCACAGATGATGCGCAACATGGGTGGCACACTGAACGAAGGAGAACGAAAAATCCGCATGCTATACTGCGTGGGTGAAAATCTTGCCATTGCCCGGCCCGCCATGCCGGACATCACAAAGGCATTAGAATCGGTTGACTTCCTCGTAGTGCAGGACATCCTGAACAATGAAACAATCGACTATGCTGACGTGGTTCTCCCCGCGGCTGCCTGGTCAGAAGAAAACGGCACATATACGAATTGCGAGCGAAGGGTCAGCCTCATGCGCAAGGCAGTTCCCAGCCCGGGGGAGGCCAAACCCGAAACATGGATCTTCACCCAATTAGCCAACCGTATGGGGCTCAACTGGGAGTATAGGACCAAAAAGGATATCTGGGGAAAAGAGATCATAGCTGTTGTGCCCTTTCTGGAAGATATCACTTATGATCGCCTGGAACACGGGGGGATCTGCTGGCCCCTGCCCGACCCGGCATCACTCGGAATAACGGATTTCGCAGACATAAAATCTCCCCTCCGACGGCCCGGCTGGACATCATTCAACTACCATCATCGAACACTTCTCGAGCACTGTGAGGGCTTGCTTGAATCGATTTCTCACAGAAAAATACAAAAAGAATATGAACCCCCGGTCGACCCGGAAGAAGTTAAAAACAAATTTTTGCAGTTACTCCAGGAGGAGGAAAAATTAGAGGCCCGGGAGCAGATCGATACTATTCTGGACTCCTACAAAGACCACAGAGGGGGGCTTATCCCAGTACTTCAGCAGGTGCAGGGGATCTTAGGATTTCTGCCTATTTCTGCCCAGAATTATATTGCCCAAAATCTGAGAATTCCTCCTTCGGACGTTTTTGGTGTTACCACCTTTTACTCCTTTTTCACCATGGTACCCCGGGGTCGCCACATAATCAGGGTCTGTTTGGGGACCGCCTGCTTTGTGAAGGGTGCAGGGAAACTCGTGTACGCTGTTGAAAACTATCTGAATATCAAGCCGGGTGAAACCACAGAGGACAGAGAATATTCCCTCGAAGTTGTTCGGTGTATCGGTGCCTGCGGGTTGGCACCGGTAATTATGATCGATGAAGTCACCCACGGCCAGGTAAAGGCATCCAAAATGGTAAAGATTATAGAGTCCTACAGGGATGCCCCGGCAGAAAAACCCGGGACATAAATACGCCCCGTAGAAATAAAAGGAGGATTTTGATAGCGAATACTACGAGACCTTTGCAAAACGCCCCCTTTTGGTCAATCTCGGCGTCAGGCTCAAATTTCAATCCTCGAAATATTCAATATATTACTGTGGTTGAAGTTTTCGCCTTCCTTGATCTTGATCAAAATTGAACATTTTTCAAAGGTCTCACCACACAGGCTATCATCTGCAAGCTATGAAATTAATCGAAATCATAGAAAAATTGAAACTGGAAGTGAGAACCGGAACAGATCAATTAGATGTGGAAGTAACCGGGGGATACGCAAGTGATCTTATGAGCGATGTTATTGCCCGCGCCGAAGAGGGGAATCTGTGGGTCACTTTGCAGACACACCAGAATATTGTAGCGGTTGCTGTAATGAAATCCCTCCACGGAATCATATTAATCAACGGAAGAGAACCCGATGAGGATACCGTGCAAAAGGCATTGGCACAGGGGGTTCCCATTATGATCAGCAAGTTGTCCATGTTTGAATTAGTGGGAAGGTTATTTGAACTGGGCATTGGAAAAAGCTGAAATCATATGACTCATTTTCATATACGGGGTATCAGTGGCGAAGGAAGCAGAAAAACTGCAAAGGGTTATAGCGGCCGATCTGCATATTCATACCTGTCTTTCGCCGTGTGCAACCCTCGATATGACACCAAGAAAGATCGTCACTGAGGCATGTGCAAAGGGGCTGGAGATTATTGCTGTTACAGATCATAACAGTGCAGAAAACACGCCCGGTGTTATCAGAGCCGCCACGGAAACAGGTCTTTATGTCATTCCGGGAATAGAGGTAACCACATCTGAAGAGGTTCATGTTTTAGGCCTGTTTGAAGAAGTTGACCAGGCCTTTGCAATGCAAAGAATTGTTTATGATAATCTTCAGGCAGGGAAGAACGATGAAGACCTGTTTGGGATTCAGGTGGTGGCAAATGAGTTTGATGAAGTCGAAAGTATAAACACACGTCTTCTTATTGGGGCAACATCTCTTAATTTAAGTGAGGTGGTGGATGCCATACACCGCCGGAAGGGTCTGGCCGTGGCGGCACACATTGACAGGGAGAGATTCAGCGTGATCGGGCAGTTGGGTTTCATCCCCGACGATCTGGACCTGGATGCCGTTGAAATATCTAAGCGATTACCCATTGATCAGGCCCGCAACCGCTTTAAAGAGTATAAAAGGTTTGCATTTATCACTGCCTCTGATGCCCACGATCTGAAAGAAATCGGGACCGGCTCAATCCATATACATGCACTTCGTGCGCATGTTGCTGAGTTGAGGCAGGCCCTGAAGGGAACGGGAGGGCGTAGAATTGAATATTGACACCCATGTGAAAAGTACTTTTTACATGAATTTAGGAATTCAGGGATTTAGGGATTACGAATTATTGTAAGGAGTTAGCACTAAAGACATTAATCCAAATCCCGAACATTCCGGCTTTTTGCGAGAACGTCCATATTCAATAGTCAACAGTCAATATGCAGGATCTTTCTCTTCACATATTGGATATTGTTGAAAACTCAACAAAGGCCGGGGCCACCCTTGTAAAAATACAGATTATCGAGGACACGGATAAGAATCTATTGCAAATCATTATTGAAGATAATGGTCACGGCATGGACCCGGAGATGGTTAAAACGGTTCGAGACCCTTTTGTTACCACGCGGACGACCCGTAGTGTGGGACTGGGATTGTCTCTTTTGGAACAGGCTGCAAAGGAAACCGGCGGAGATCTTTCTATCATTTCCCACACCGGCCATGGCACCACCGTAAAAGCGACGTTTCAGGCAAATCATATCGATCGTAAACCTGTAGGGGATATCGGTTCTACCCTTGTCTCACTTATTGCAGGCAATCCGGATATAGATTTTGTTTATAATGGTGATTTTCACGATGAAAGTATAGAGTTGGATACCAGAGAAGTCAGGGCCGAGCTTGGCGGTATTGTTCCCTTGAATGACCCTGCTGTCCTGAAACTTTTCAGAGACCTCTTTAAGAAATCAGGGAAGCCTGAACAGCATGAATATGGGCCGGAGGTATAAAATATGGGCAAAATTAAAGTTGAAGATCTAAAAAAAATCAAGGAAGCCATGAAAGGGACCGTCAACCTGAGGGAGGGACAACATCGGGTGAAGATTACGGTTCATATGGGCACCTGCGGAATAGCAGCAGGCGCCAGAAAAATTATGGACGTACTCCTTGCTGAACTCGGAGATACCGGCAAAACCGATATCATGCTGACCACATCAGGGTGTGCGGGGCTCTGTAATCATGAACCGATGATTACTGTGGAAGTTAAAGATTCCGCCCCGGTAAAATATATAGACTTAAGCGATGAAAAAGCCATCAAGATATTTGATGAGCACATATTGAAAAATAATCCCGTGGTGGAATACGCACTGTCCATGGGTAGTGAGACCACGTATTAGGATTGTCGATTGATGATTGTTGATTGATGATTGGAGGAAAGGGAATTCCTCATGAAAACAAGGCGGTTTTTATGGAAAAGAAGTATCGCGTTCACCTTATGATATGTGCAGGGACCAGTTGTGTCTTAAACGGTTCTCTTGATATGAGAGACGCCCTGGTGGAAGAAATTAACAAGAACGGGCTACAGGATGAAGTGTTTGTGGGCACTACCGGATGCAACGGCTTCTGCGCGGCCGGACCTTTAATGGTCGCTTATCCTGATGAGATATTTTATCAAAAGCTGGTTGCAAAAGATGTCCCTTTCTTTGTGGAGGAATATCTTATTAAAGGAAGAACGCTGAAAAAGCATCTCTTTGAGAGTCCTGAAGCAGAAGAGGCTATTCCGAAAATCAAGGACATAGGCTTCTTCAGCAGCCAGATACTGGTTGCCCTCAAGAATCGGGCTCTCATTGACCCTGACAACATCGACGAATATATTGCAAGGGACGGATATCTCGGAGCTGCCAAGGCCCTCCTTGAAATGACATCGGAGCAGATTATTGAAGAGATGAAGGCGTCCGGTCTAAGAGGTCGAGGCGGGGCAGGTTTTCCCACCGGTCTGAAATGGCAGTTTTGCGCTGCCGCCAAGGGAGACATCAAGTATATGCTCTGTAATGCGGATGAAGGTGATCCCGGCGCTTTTATGGACCGCTCCATTCTGGAAAGCGATCCCCATTCTGTTCTGGAGGGGATGATAATCGGAGGGAAGGCTATTGGATCAAATACAGGGTATATATACGTCCGCGCCGAGTACCCGCTTGCTATCGAGAGGCTCCGGACTGCCATTGGCCAGGCAAGAGAATACGGACTTCTTGGAAAGGACATATTAGGATCCGGTTTTGACATCGATATAGACCTGTATTTGGGGGCCGGCGCCTTTGTGTGCGGAGAAGAGACCGCTTTAATGCGCTCCATAGAAGGTGAGAGGGGTATGCCAAGACCCAGGCCGCCTTTTCCTGCCAATAAAGGCCTTTGGGATAGACCTACTGTTCTGAACAATGTGGAAAGCCTGGCAAATATTCCACAGATAATATATCGTGGCGCCAAATGGTTCAGCAGCCTCGGGACAGAAAAAAGTAAAGGCACCAAAGTTTTTGCATTGAGCGGCCAGGTCAGGAACATCGGACTGATCGAAGTGCCCATGGGGGCTCCTTTGAGGTCCATAATCTATGACATAGGCGGCGGCATACCCGATGGCAAAAAATTCAAGGCAGTCCAGCTCGGAGGCCCTTCTGGCGGGTGTATTCCTGCGCACTTGCTTGATACCCCTGTGGATTACGAAAACATCGTCAAAATAGGGGCTATAGTTGGCTCCGGCGGCATGGTAGTCATGGATGAGACCTCCTGCATGGTGGATGTGGCAAGATTTTTTGTTGAATTTACCACAGAAGAATCTTGCGGAAAGTGCACCCCCTGCCGTGAGGGGACCCGACAACTCCTGTGGATACTTGAAAGAATTACAGAGGGGAAAGGAACAATCGAAGATATCGACAGACTGGAGATGTTAAGCAGCGTCCTACAATCAGCATCTTTGTGCGGCTTAGGCCAGACCGTTCCGAATCCGGTACTCAGCACCCTTCGCTATTTCCGCCATGAATACGAGGCTCATATACTGGAAAAACGCTGCCCGGCAGCTGTTTGCAAGGCTCTTATAACTTTTTCCATAGACCCTGAAACCTGTACAGGATGCACGTTGTGTGCTCGCAAGTGTCCGGAAAAAGCCATCACCGGTGAGAAAAAGGAACCCCATACCCTCAACCAGGACCTCTGCATCAAGTGCGGTCTTTGCTATGACAATTGCAAGTTCGGAGCCGTAATTAAGGTATAGTTCTTTCTACTCTCAGGAGGTAATCATACTATACATTATGAAACTATCAGCTATCAAAAAAATATTGCTCGCCGAAGTCATTACCGGACATGACAAGCTTGAGATGCCGATCGAAAGGTGCACCGCGTGTGATCTCATGAGTGATCTCCTCACCGGCCCAAATACAGGTTCCCTGTTACTGACAGGACTTTGCAATATACAGGTCATCCGGACCTCGGTCATTGCTGGTCTCACCGCTATTGTCTTCGTAAGAGGCAAACGGCCCACTGAGGAGCTAATCGCCCACGCAAAAAAGCACGATCTGCCGCTTCTAACCACGCCTTTTACCATGTTTTCATCAAGCGGGAGATTGTTTTCAAAAGGACTCCGTGGAGTCGAAAAAACATTGCCCAAATCAGATTCTTAAGCACGACCACACGCCATATGGCTAATCTAAAAAAACGGTTTGAAATCAAAGCCAGGGATTTTGTTCGAGCCGGTGAGGTTTCAATTGAAGTCCAGAGTCTCCTTAAAACCATAGGATTTAGAGCAAATGACGTACGACGTGCTGCGGTCTGCGCCTATGAGGCGGAGATGAATGTAGTAATGCACGGCGGAGATGGGGTACTGGAGCTCACAGTAGATCCTAAAAATATTGTCATGGATTTCACCGACGACGGTCCCGGAATTGACAATATAGACCTGGCGCTCCAAGAGGGATTTTCCACCGCAACGCCGGAATACAGGGAGATGGGTTTCGGGGCTGGAATGGGCCTCCCAAATATCAAAAACCACGCTGATTCATTAGAGATTCATTCAAAAAAGGGCGAAGGAATCCACCTGCGAATTTCTTTTATAGTGAGTGACGGCCCATGACCAAATCGCTATCTGATTTAAAAGCCGTTCATTATATCCATGTCAATGAGGAGGTCTGCAACGGTTGTGTCCTCTGTATGAAGGCGTGCCCCACCAAGGCCATACGCGTAAAAGAAGCCAGGGTAGCTGTAATCGACGACGGGATGTGCATAGACTGTGGAGAGTGCATACGCGTCTGCCCCAGGGGAGCCCTCACTGCCATAATGGGCAAGAGCGATATGGGGGACCTATCCGATCACTTTACGTCTGTAAGCGCCTCCACAGTTTTATATTCCCAATTTGAAGAAGGGATATTGCCCAACGACATCCTGCTCGGTCTCAAAAGAATGGGTTTCAGCTATGTGCATGACCAGACCTATACCAACGAGATGTTTAATGTTGCCGTCGAACTGTTTATTAAAGAACACCGAAAGAAAGATGACGCTTCTTTTCCCCTGATTTCTCCCGTATGCCCGGTTGTGGTCAAACTTATCGCTTACAGATTTCCCTCCCTTTTAAAAAACATCCCTCCCCTTATGACACCTCGAGAGATTGTAGCAAGAGAATCCAAACTCCGTCTTGCAGCAAGACATGACTGCCCTGAAACAGATATTAAGGTAGTGCATATCACTCCATGCCCATCAAAGATGATCTGCATCAAAGAACCCGTTTTTCAAGAACACTCTTATCTCGACGAAGCCGTCGCTCTTAGCAACATCTATGAAGATCTCAAGAAAAATATCCAGGATGTTGACGAGGATATTGTTCTGCATCATTCCGGTGGAATCGGCCTTGGATGGGGGATGTCAGGCGGCGAAATTACAGGACTTGACCTTAACTGTCTCGCAGTACCCGGTCTCCAGGAAACAATCCGATATCTCGAAAAGGTTGAAATGGGTCTCCTGAATAATATAGATTATATAGAATTCAGGACTTGTGCTGAGGGCTGCCTTGGAGGCCCTTATACCGTGGCCGACAAGTACCAGGCCAAGCACAATCTCCAAAAACTTATTCATATGTTCGGGGTAGAAAAAAGGGTCAAATATAGTTACGTAAAAAAGCTGTACGATAAGGGATGGTTTTTCACTGACAAATCGCCGATCTCTTGGGAAAGAAAACTCCCTCAACTCACCTCCTCTGATATATCCAAAGGTATTGAAAGACAAAACCGCGTGGAGGAAATTCTGCGATTGCTACCGCGCAAGGAATGCGGAGCTTGCGGCTGCCCCGACTGCAGAACCTTTGTTGAAGATGTGGTTGAGGGAAAAAACTCACTCCAGGGCTGTGTTTTTTGGGAGAGTCAAAAGAAAAAATTGAGGATTGGAGATAACAAGGTGCCCGCTCACATACGGGAGGACTTACCAGAATCCGACTGACGGGTGCCTGAACGAAGGAGGATACGTGTCATCCGGGGGCGAAATTCACTCCTTGCACGTAAAGACCTGTCAAAGCGTTTGAGGGCATAAAAGGTAATCCCCATGACCAAAAAACCACCCATGACAGACGCCAGGGTGGGGGTCATATGTAAAAACGGGGCGCACATCCCTCCTGCAAAAGCACCTGCCATGAGGGCTACTACGGGGAGTATGTAAATAAGTAGGGAGAGCTTCAAGAATGCTCCAGAGGGAACACTGAGTTCAACGTGATCCCCCTTCCCTGCCTCGAGATCATTGGCTACCTCGACTACCATACTTTTGCCGGAAATCACTTCACAATTACCGCGGGATTCACAGGTTGCACAGGCCGAACCCTTCTTAATTCGAACCAGGGCCTTTTGGCCGGACACCTCTTCAATAATGCCTTGTTCAGTGACCATAAAAACTCTGTTACGTTGAAGGTCCAAGGCCCAAGGCCCAAGGCGTAAGGCGTAAAGAGACGACCTCTCCGAGCCAGAGGCAGATTTCAAGTTTCCCCGCTAAAGACGGGATCTTCGACAAGGTTTCAGTTTCAAGTTTCATTTGAATAATATAACATCAGTTAACTCAAAATCAAACCCCAATATCTGGAGAAATGCCACAAGAATTCAAAATCCCGGCATCTGAAATAGAGAGCCGCATCACTGAAATACAAAAGAGATTGCGGGAAAAAGAGATCGATGGCCTCCTTATTGTTCAAAGGGTGGACCTGTTCTATTTTTCAGGAACAGCCCAAAACGGCTTCCTCTACATACCTTCCGAAGGGAACCCCCTCCTGCTGATCAGGAGATACCTGCCAAGGGCCCAAGAGGAATCTTCCATCGGCAATATCGTCGAAATTAAATCCCCGAAAGAAGTCCCGGGGCGAATCGTTGAATTCTATGGGCAACTCCCTGAGACTCTCAGTTTTGAATTAGACGTGGTCCCTGTAAAGGAATTTGAATTTTATCGTGGGCTTTTCCCAAAACAAAACTGTGTTGACGGATCCCCCCTCATACTCGAAGCCCGGATGATTAAATCCGCATGGGAGATCGAACAGATGGAAAAGACAGCACAACTCTCCTCCCAGACCTTTGAGTATATCAAGAACAATATCCGACCAGGTTATACCGAGATGGAATTTGGGGGGATGTATGAGGCGTATGCCCGAAAAATAGGCCATGGGGGCAAGCTCAGGGTCAGGGATTATCAGACAGAGGGCTACCCCTGGCACATACTGAGCGGGAGCAGCGGCGGGATGGTGGGTCTCTTGGATTCCCCTGCCAGCGGCCAGGGAACCTCAGCCGCCTTTCCTGTGGGAGGGGGGAACAAAAAACTCGCCCCTGATGAACCTATCATGATCGACATCGCCTCTGTCTTCAACGGATTTCATATCGATGAAACGAGGATGTTTGCCATCGGTTCCATGCCCAAAGAGGCACTCGATGCCTCCCTTGCGACCATTGAAATCCACAATACGGTCTTAGACAGGGTCAGGCCGGGCATCCCCATCAGAGACCTGTTCGACACAGCGCTGACCAAGGCAGAAAAACTGGGATATGCCGAACCCTATCTCGGACCGCCCGGATATAAGGTTCAATTCATTGGCCACGGAATCGGCCTTGAACTGATCGAGCAGCCCATCCTCAGCGCAAAAGACGATTCCCCCCTCCAACCGGGCATGACATTCGCCCTCGAACCCAAGATGGTCTTCGAGAACCGGTTCTCCGCAGGCGTCGAAAGCGTCTTCACCGTCACCGAAACCGGTCATCGTCTGATCAGTCAGATACCGTTGAAGGTTTTTGTCTGCTGAAGTGGAGTGCGATTTTTTATTTGACAAATCAACCCTATGACGTTATATTATCAGATTGCCGCGGGGTGGAGCAGTCTGGTAGCTCGTCGGGCTCATAACCCGAAGGTCGTTGGTTCGAATCCAGCCCCCGCTACCAA
>JAUWPC010000280.1 GCA_030611815.1 Desulfobacteraceae bacterium | reverse complement strand
CCGCTTCATTGCCCATGGATCATCGAACTTCCCTGAAGCAAACCACCAACCAAAAGATTCGAGTTCAGGAAATGGACCGTTATGTCAAGGGAACTCTGAAATTCAGAAAGGCGCCACTCCCAAAGATCCTTGAGCCGTTTTAGAATATCCGCAGGAATCTCTTCTTCAGTATTAGAAAGACTCCGCCCAATGTATTCAATCGCCCGGCCTCTTATATCTGGCGGCGCTATTTTCCAAAACTCCCCCAGAAGACCTTCACCCCTCTCAAGATCAAGCGTTCCCCGCCAGTAAAAAACCATTAGGTGTTCTGCGAGCCTCACATTCGGTCCCTCAATGTCATCCTTGGCTTCATTCACTTCAGATATTCTATCCACAGCCAGTTTGTATTGTTTATGCAATACATCAAGAACGTTGTCGTATGCTTGGCAAAAGGTTAAATAGGTGTGCCAGGCTGCCTGTAAAAATCCCTGATATTTTTCGTCGGCTGGATAGATTAGTTCTTTGTGCTCCCTTGCCCATTTTTCGTTCAGGAGCACAAGCCAAGGGAACCAGCGCCCATAAATAGAGCGAATTGCTAATGAGGGGTCAAAAAAGGGGTCCAAATGCTTTTCGAGTACATCGCGAACTTCGGACATTTCTTCAAATCCGCGAGCAATCCTGTCATCACTATCAGGCTCCTTTTCTATGTGTCGTCTTACCCATAATGCATATCGAACCAAAGCGTGCATTGCCTCACCACGAGTCGTATTGATCGAGAGATTTGCTGAGTCAAAATTAGAGCTATCGTATTGAGCTTCATCCTCAATGGTTGGTTCAGGATCAGATGTGAGCGGTTCAATGATCTGCCATACTCGTTTCCTGAACTCAAATGGTATGGCTCCCGAAACACCCTCGAAACCGGAAGAAAGGAGATCTGCGATATTTTTAAGCGAATTTCGAATTATTATAAGAACTTAGAGTTAAAGACACTATTCCAAATCGTGCACTTTTTGACTTTTTACGAGGCCATCAAAACTGGAGAGAAAAGCCGGGGCTCAAAGTGTAAATTCACTTCCTTCTTTGGCGGCATCGATGATGATATCTGCCCTGTTTTTTGCGGCGAGGTCTTCGCAATGCGCCTTAATTGCGGTCACCTCAGAGTCTTTCCTGAAAGGAGCATGGTGGAATAGGAGCAAACGTTTTGCATGGGCCTTCAAGGCGAGGTCCAAAGTACTCGCGTAGTCTGAATGCCCCCAACCCCTGTGTTTCGGGATTTCATCAGGGGTAAACTGGGAGTCGTGAATCAGAACATCCGCGTCCTTGCAGAAACGGGCGTAATCTTCAGGCCGCCTTCCTGCCGGGGCGTCTTCGGCCAATTCGTTGTCCGTGATAAAAACGAGCCTCTTATTCCCTTCTTGAAAGCGAAATCCTAAACCTCCCTGAGGATGGTGGAGTGGAATAACGTCGATTATTGTATTCTCTATTTTGAGAGGGCCATGACGCAGTTTATCAAGGTAGCTGATCTGGGCCTTGAGCTCTCCAAACCTGACAGGGAAAAAAATATCACCCACGTTGTTATCGAAAATGGCCCTCAGACCTTTCATGCATGTAGGGATGCCATCTACAAGTATCTTTGTAGTAGGGTTGTAGATAGGATCGAAAAAAGGAAAGCCCTGTACATGGTCCCAGTGGGCATGTGTTAACAGGAGATGGATTTCAACCTTTTCTTCCTGAGCTATCATCCGGTCACTAAGGGGCCTTATACCTGTCCCGGCGTCAACGATGACCTTTTTGCCGCATTCAAGATCAATCTCGACACAGCAGGTGTTTCCCCCGTAAATAATGGTATCTTTTCCCGGGACAGCAATAGAACCCCTTGTTCCCCAAAACTTAACTTTCATTTTTCTATTCTTACCTGTTTGTATCTGATACCTCTGTCAGAGGCTTTCAGTTTCCAAAGATGTCTTAACATTATGTTATCTCTTCACTTGTGTCAATATGTTATCTCTTCACTTGTGTCAATCCAAAAAAGCCAATAAACATGGGAGGATTAGGGCAACTACGGTTCGGTTATTTCCCTGCCATATTCACCCTGATAGAGACAGGCAAAAATTTTTGCGTCTGTTATAATATCCGGAATCAGGCAGTATTCATTAGGTTGATGAGCGGAATCAGGGCAGGTGGACCACACAGCGGCCGGAAGCCCCTCTTTTCGGAAGAAGGCTGCAACAGTACCCCCGCCTATACCCATCGCTTTTCCCTGTTTGCCTGTAACCTTTTTGATTGCCCCTGCCAATGCCTTTACCACAGACGCGTCGGGTGACGTGGGTGTGGTGGCATCCTGCCTGTAAACTGGCTCCACATCGATTTGCAGATCGGTTTCAGCGCTGATTGATGTTGCAATTTCCCTTGAAGCGGAAAGAACCTCATCCACACTGTATTGGGGAAGAATCCGGCAATCAACGTAAAAGATATTTTTACCGGGTATTGTGTTTATGTTGGGCACATTGCCTTCGCTTTTTGTTGGCGCAAAGGTTGATAGAGGGGGGCGGAAGAGGGGATCTATAAGATCAAACCAGTCATTCAATTCCTCTAATGCAAGGATCAATTTTGCTGCTCCAAACAGGCTGTTTTTTCCCTTATGGGGAGTGCTGGCATGACACTGCCGGCCCGTGATAATAAACTTGAGCCACAGTATCGATTTCTCAGCCACCTCGATCATTGTCCCCTCCTCATTACCTCCGTCAGGCACAATGATAAGATCCTCAGGCCTGAAGTAGTCCTTCTGATGTTTGAGGACATAGCTCAACCCATACTCACTCCCTGTTTCTTCGTCGGCCACAATAACCAGGCCCACCGATCTCTTTAATGTCTGCCCTGAATCGAGGATCGCTTTCAAGGCCAGAAAAGAGCTTACAAAGCCGTGCTGATTATCCTCAACCCCCCTTCCCACAATCCGGTCACCATCCACCATTACTTCATACGGTTCGCTCTCCCACAGGGAACGGTCGCCGGGCGGTACAATGTCCGAGTGGCTCAGCACCCAGACGATCCGGTCTTTCTGCCGGCCTTCCCACTTTGCTATCAGGCTGGGACGATAACCGTTATGAGCTCTCTCATCAGGCGCCTTGATCTCCTGGAGCATGTCCGGATTCAATGCCTCAAGCAGGCCGTTTATATAGGCGGTTTTTTCGTGTTCACCCTGACCTCCATTATCAGGACCCAATGCCACCCTGGCAGTCAGGTTCCGCTGGAGTTGAATTATTTCGTCTCTATAACCATCTATTCGGTCAAAAATGCTCATCAGGTCCGTCATATCATTCTTTCTCCTTTCCTCGTGGATACTGGCTACCCCTTGGGATTGTTGATTGATGATTGTTAATTGTTGATTGAAAAACCAAAATGCCTTACGCCTTCAGCACTGGGTACTGGGGGCACCCGTTTTTCTGGCTTTCTGACTCCCGATCTCTGTCCTCCGTCATCCGTCATCCCTCATCCATCCATCCTAATCATCCAACCATCTCATTGTTCTGCCCTTCGACCTCTGTCCTCTGACCACTGACCACCGCCCTGCCTGAACCGTTAATCTCAATCACGAGATCGGCTCCCCGGATGGGGGTCAAACGGTGTGAAATAATAAAGACCGTCTTTTTTCCAAACATCTCCGGCAGAGAGCGGAAAATGGCGGCCTCGGTCTGGCTGTCCAGGGCAGAGGTCGGTTCATCCATGATCAGCACATCAGGGTCGCGGACCAGGGCCCGCGCGATGGAGATACGCTGTTTCTGACCCTCGGACAGTCTGGCGCCGCGCTCGCCGATCACGGTATCGTATCCCTCCGGCAATTTCGTAATAAAGTCATCTATCCCCGCTGCCCGGGCCGCCCGCCTGACCTCTTCTTCCGCAGCATCAGAGTTGCCGTATCGCAGGTTCTCAATGATCGACCCTGAAAGGAGAATGGTTTCCTGGGGCACGTAGCCGAACCTGGATCGGAGGGAGCGGATCTCCAGGGTGGAGGCGGGTCTGTTGCCGTAAAAGATCTCCCCAGTGGTCGGCCGGTAGAAACGGAGGAGGAGGCTGATGAGGGTGGTTTTTCCCACCCCGCTGGGGCCGACAATCGCCACCTTCTGACCGGCTTTTACCTCGAAATTGATCCCCTGGAGGACTTCTTCCCGGCCGTCATAGGAAAACCCCACGTCTTTGAACGTGATGTCGCCCAGGGGCCCGTCGATCTTTTCCCCTACCCCCACATTGTCCTCGGGCATGGCGTCGAACAGGACCGAGATCCGTTCGAGAGAGACCCGTGAGGCTTGAAACTGGTTGTTCATGCCGACCAAAAACTGGGCCGGCCCCGAGGCCGGCGGTGCAGGGGGCTGCGCCTCAGGGGCTGCGGCATCCAGCCGCTGCCTGCCCGGCGCCGCTGCCGGATCAAAGTGTGACGCGGGGACCGGTTATGCGTAGCAGGTAAAAAATTCGCAGCCTTACAACTCAAACTCGACATCGTAGAATTCGGTTTTGACTTTCTTTGATCCAAAGGCATCAATATCTTCCAACATACGTGATCGGTTAAGACGTACCTAATTATTCTATGATGATATCTAATATGCTGAATAATAAGACAAAAATAAAAACCAGATATTTTCTATAGTGTACGTAAAAAGCACTTGACGTACTGGGTAGTTTGGTATATACT
>JAUWPC010000168.1 GCA_030611815.1 Desulfobacteraceae bacterium | reverse complement strand
AATTAGTTGCAAATTCATCCAGTTAAGTCGATTTAGCTTTTTGTGGATAAATTATTCCACAATCGCAAACTCAAAAAAGCTGTCTTTTTCTCCCTTTTTTGGCTATTTTCAGTTTTGTTGGTTTAATTTTTTGGTATTAGTCCCTATGTTTGATCTGATCGGATTGACCGGATCTTTATAACGGTCTGATATGCGGTCTGAATTTAATATTGAACATTGCACAATGAAGAATTATGTAAGGTGCTGGATCAAGGACCTTGATGGAAAAATTTTGTAGGAAGAGAGGAAAACCAGGGTGAAGAACAAAATAAGGGTCGCTGTCTTGGCAGGCGGTTGGTCAGGTGAACGAGAGGTTTCCCTGAAAAGTGGTAAGGGGGTTTACACCGCGCTCAATCGGGAGAGATATGACGTCACGATCTATGATCCCCGGGATGATCTGGAGATATTGATCAAAAAAAAGGCGGAGATTGATCTTGCATTTATCCTGTTACATGGAAAATTCGGAGAGGATGGGCGGGTTCAGGGGATGTTGGATGTCCTGCATATCCCTTTTGTGGGTTCAGGGGTCTTGGCGAGTGCTATGGCCATGAATAAGAGGATTGCCAAGGATGTTTTCAGGGGCGTTGGTCTTCGGGTGGCCGGGGAGGTTATCTTAAAGCAGGGAGAAAGGTTTTCAGTGGAGCGGTTGATTGATACGCTTGGGTCTTCGTTAGTGATAAAGCCTGTGGCCGAGGGATCAAGCATAGGAGTTTCTATAGCACACGGCAGGGAGGAGATCTTAGAGGGTATAGAAAAGGCATTTCAATACGATGGGGAAGTTATGGCAGAGGAATATTTGGACGGAAGGGAAATTACATGCTGTGTTCTCGGGAACCAGGCCCTTGAGACGCTCCCTGTTGTGGAGATTGTACCGGATATATCGTATAAGTTTTTTGACTTTGAGGCAAAATACAAACCCGGCGCAACAAATGAAATCTGCCCGGCGCCGATTGCCCCGGCCCTTGCGGAAGAGGCGGCTTCCTGTGCAAAAAAGGCGCACAGGGCCCTTAAATGCAGTGTGTGGAGCCGGAGCGATATGATCATTCGGGACGAGGCTGTCTATCTTTTGGAGATAAACACCATCCCGGGAATGACCGAGACCAGCCTTTTTCCATTAGCAGCCCGGGAGGCAGGGATGACCCTCTCCGATCTTTTGGATAAAATGATTGCCCTATCACTTGAGCGTTACACGCCATGAACTGACGGGACCAAACAGAAAAATTCTTTCCGGGGTCTCTCCCGAAAAGATCGAAATTTCTGCACCTACATCCCCCTGAGTCATCCAAATATATAGAAATGGGACATGAAAGTCCCCACCTGCCCGATTCGAAGATTAAAGCCGGATTCAAGCAAATAGAACGGATGGATTTTCAGGTGGGCTTATGGGTTCAGACTGCGACATCAAGTCTTCACTGTTTTCAAAAGGACTCCGACAGATGATTGATATAGAACTGAAGTTTTCAATCGAGTTGGAAGTCAAAAACTGCCTATTCCTTCAGTTCTTCCTTAACGGCAATCCCGATCTTTTCCAAAGCGTATGGCTTCTTAGTATACCTCCCACCCCCGCATCCCCATTTTCATTACAGACTGGAAATCAAGGCAGCCCTTGAATTTCAAGTATATTGAGGATACGTTCAGTTTCGCTGACGGTGTCTTCCACAAATTCACGGAAGTCGTCTACTTCCTGCCCGGTTGGATCCGGAATGTCCAGGGGGATTTCTCCTCCGTTACTGTTCCCGAATTCTTTTACCGTAAACACCTTCCCCCCAAGCTTGGGATATTTCTCCAGGATAGCTTCTTTGTGGGAGGTTTCCATGGTGAGCACCAAGTCAGCTTTTCTGGCAATCTTATTGTTGAAACGCTGTGTATTGTGCTTCCCAAGATAAAAGCCATTTAACTGAGCCACGTGGGCAATTACTGGATGAACCAGGCCTCCGTTACGTGCGTTCAGACCAGCGGAGATGATGTTCAGGTCATGCAGCGATGGATCCGGGTTCTCGCGAATTACTTTCTTCAGGTAACCCTCGAAGAACGGGCTGCGTGTCATATTTGCGCTGCAGACAAAGACAAGGGTGCGTTCTTTTTTGGCCTTGAATGGATTCCAGATCATGCTATTTCCTTAATGATTATTCCATGCCTATCCAGTTATTGCACAACTGCTCAAGAGGGGAGGCAGTTGAGAGGAGACAAGCATAGCACGAATCCGAGTTTGTCAACGTTATGTTGAAAAAGCCCTTCATATAGGATGGCGAATCCCATTTTTCTATGACTTTCTGAAATTCAGCGGCCTTCCTTTTCGCCTCTTCATTCCTGAGCATCTGTTCAATGGCCCCATTGATGGTGGTAGGGCTGACTCTTGGCTTTCGAATCCTGGTGGCAAATCTCTTTCGTACAAGACAATCAATATTGTATTCCTGCTCCGGCTGCATGCCATCAAGCGGCCCCACCCCATATTGCGCCAGCACCTGGTTGTATGGTTTTGCGTACATATCGCCCAAGGCAATCATCCTCCTGGAAAGCCACATTAGAAACCGCGCAACCTGCACTGAACCGTGAACCGCTGAAACCCCGCATGAAACTTGAAGCTGAATGCTGAAGTTTACTATTACCTGCCTCCCTGGCTGAGGTCAATTCATTTCTTACGAACTGCAGGCCAAAACCACTTCGTGAAATTAGAGTTGCCATTTGTCCTCAGACAATATAATGGTTTTGATTATAATTGGTGGGAATTGTCAACTCGGGGGAAAATGACGGGAGGAGAGAATCGGATGCGCAGTTCTTTCTTGATCAAATCGTTTGCGCATGTAAGAATGTCAGGGATAAGGTTGGTCAGGAAATGCATCGGAAGGCCAGCCACGGAAAAAGGTCTTTCAGGGTTATTGAAGGGAGATGAAAGGTAAACGTGCTGTTTCGAGTGAGAAGATTCCTGAATGATACTATTGGAAGGGCAGCAGCCGCGGCAGTAGGGGCGATCCTCATGGTCGTGGCGGCCCCCGGTTTTTCCACGGCTGGACCGCAGGAAAAGGGAGGGGGGCCGCCCCCTGCGCTGGTACAGGTCTCGACCGTCGTAGAAAGGATAGTGGTTACCCGTGTTACGCTGGTCGGGAGCGCTGAACCCTGGTCCGAAACGATTGTTGCGGCCGAGGAAGCGGGACTGGTTCGGAAGATGCTGGTGGATGAGGGGGATAAGGTGAAACAAAACCAAACCCTCTGTGTACAGGACGCAAGCCAGCTAAGGCTGAAAGTGGAGGCTGCAAGGGCGATCGTTGCCGAGGCCGTTGCCAATCAGACCCGGGCAGAGCGGGAATGGGAACGGCAGAAGCGACTTTATTCCATCAAGAGTGTGTCAAAGAAGGCCTATGAGGATGCTCAATTCGAGGCCGAGGCAGCGCTTAAGAGGGTGGCGCGGCTCCAGGTGGAGATTTACACCCTGCTGGACCAGGTAAAAAAGAAGGTGGTTTATGCGCCTGTTTCAGGATACGTGATTGAACGGCATACCCTTGTGGGCCAGTGGTTGAGCAAGGGTGATCCCGTGGTGACCCTGACCGTGCTGAATCCCATCAGGGTTATGGTGCCGGTTCCTGAGCGTTATGTCTCAAGGATAAACAAGGGTGATTCATCGAAAGTTATCTTCGATGCACTGCAGGGCCGGACGTTCAAGGGAGTGATTGATGCGATCATACCCAAGGCGGACAGGGCGGGTAGGACCTTTCCTGTGCGTATCGAGATACCTAACCCCAAAGGAATCATCAAGGCCGGTATGTTAGGACGGGCAACATTGGCGGTTGGGAATCCGCACAAGGCCATTCTAATCCCTAAGGACGCCTTGGTGTTGGGTGGCGCCGGAAAATCCGTTTATGTGATTAATGATCAAACTGCCCATCTCGTTCAGGTGAAAACAGGTCCTGCGCATGGGTCCCTAATTGAGGTGAAAGGCAATCTAAAGGCCGGTCAGAGGGTCGCGGTCCGTGGCAATGAGCGCCTGAGACCCGGCCAGCGTGTGAAGGTTGTTAGTGGTATAAAGGGCGATGCACCATGAAATTAGCTGAGGCCTCTATAAGACACCCCGTGTCCGTGATCGTGGGTGTCTTTTTTGTTATCCTTTTCGGCATGCTGGCCTTGTTTAGGATTCCGGTGCAGCTTACGCCCGACATCACACGGCCGCAGATAACAGTCACGACTGTCTGGCAGGGGGCCTCCCCGCAGGAGATCGAGCGGGAAATTGTGGACCGGCAGGAAGAGTACCTAAAAAGTGTCGAGGGATTGACCCGCCTTACCAGTGAATCGCGCGATTCGAGGGGAAGGGTCACCTTGGAGTTTTCTGTCGGCACAGATATCGATTCTGCCTTGCTCAAGGTGTCTACCAAATTGGATCAGGTCCGTTCCTACCCGGATGGTGCAGACAGGCCGGTCCTGGTATCTGCAAGCGAGAACGCTCCCCCCATTGCCTATATGGTCTTGCGCCGCATCCGGTCTGACGCCCCGCCTGTATACACCTTAAGGAATTTTGCCGAGGATTATATCCAGCCCCGTCTTGAGCGGGTTCCGGGAATCGCCAAGATAAATGTTTACGGGGGCCGGGAAGAGGAGATGCAGGTCGTCTTTGATGAGATGGGCGTGGCTGCCCGGAAGCTTACTATAAGGGAGATAGCCCAGGCCCTGGCAGCGGGAAATCAGAACATCTCAGCAGGGAGCTTTGATGAAGGGAAACGCCGGTACCTTGCCCGTACCCAGGGCGAGTACCTGAAACCGGAAGATGCGGAAGCGGTGGTCATAAAATATGTGGGCGCTGTCCCGGTGAGCGTCAAGGATGTGGCCCATGTCCGCTACGGATTCAAAAAGCAGGAGAGTGTTACGCGGCACAAAGGGGAAGCCACCTTGGTCATGAATGCGATCCGTCAGGCCGGATCAAATGTCCTGCAGGTGATGGCCGGGCTCAAGGATGGCATCGCAGAGTTGAACGAGGGTATTTTGGCGGAGCGGGGGCTTCGATTAGAGCAGGTTTACGATGAAACCACGTATATCGATAGCGCTATAAACCTTGTTCGTCGGAACCTCTTTGTCGGTGGTTCTTTGGCCATTATGGTCCTTCTGATTTTTCTGCGGAGTTTTTCATCGACCCTCATCGTGACCTTGGCCATCCCCATCTCCATCATAGGCACCTTCCTGATGTTGGGCCTTTTCGGTCGGACCATCAATGTCATCTCTTTGGCCGGATGTGCCTTTGCGGCCGGCCTGGTGGTGGACAATTCAATCGTTGTCTTAGAAAACATATACCGGCATCGCCAGATGGGAGAGTCAAGAGTGACCGCGGCCCTGTCAGGCACAAAGGAGGTGTGGGGGGCCATATTAGCCAGCACCTTGACCACATTAGCGGTTTTTCTCCCGGTTATTTTTGTCCAGGAGGAGGTGGGGCAGCTCTTCAAGGATATCGCTGTCACCATCTGTTTTGCCATTTTCTTGAGCCTGATGGTGGCCATCACGGTGATCCCCTCCCTGTCGAGCCGTATTATTACTGCTGCTGACTGGGACCAGAAGGGTTCGAAGAGGCGCTTCGGAGGGGGGCTGAGGGGGCTTTTTGGGCTCACACGGGTCGCCGGATGGTTTGCCGAGGGAGTCGCCGCATTTGTTTATTGGGTGTGCGGTCGTGTTTCGGCCCGTTTGATGATGGTGGCCGTCCTGGTCGGCGCGGCCGTGGGGATGGCCTGGTTTCTTGCGCCCCAGGCGGATTACCTCCCGGAAGGGAACAGAAACATGGTGTTGGGGATCATCATTCCCCCGGCCGGCTACAGCATCGATGAATATGAAGCTGTCGGGAAATTCGTTGAGGGTGAACTCAAGAAGTACTGGGAAGCGAATGGCGATCATTCACTGAATGGTCCCCCCATTGAAAACGTTTTTTTCATAGCCTATGGCCAGCGGGTCTTTATGGGGGCGAGCACGAAAGACCCGCTGCGGGCCAAGGAGTTGGTTCCTATTCTGAAACGTATCCTCAAAAGTGTGCCCGGCATGATCACGGTGGTCAAACAGTCGAGTCTTTTCGCACGGGCCACGGGGGCCGGACGATCCATAGATGTGGATGTGAGCGGGCCGGATCTGCCAGGGTTAATGGCGTTGGGACAGCGTGTATTTGGCCAGATCCTGGCCGAGATCCCGGCGGCTCAATTGCGGCCGATCCCGAGCCTCGATCTGGGAAACCCTGAAATACGGATTATTCCTGACCGGGATAAGGCCGCCATGGTCGGTTTAACGGCCCAGGAGATCGGTGTAAATGTAGACGCGTTGTTAGACGGGTTCAAGGTGGGGGAGGTGAGACGGTTTGGCAGCAATATCGACCTTACGCTGATGGGCAGGGAAAATACCATAACCGGGACGGGTGATTTTGAAACCCTTCAGATGAACACTCCCCTTGGAAACAGGGTGACCTTAGGGTCGGTCGCTGATATAGAGCTTGTTGCAGGGCCTGCACAGATCAATCATATAGAGAGATTGAGGTCTGTGACTATCCAGGTGATCCCGCCCAAAACAATGCCCTTGGCGAGGGCAATGGAGACCATAAGCAATAAGGTGGTGGCGCCCCTTGCAAAATCGGGCGAACTTAAAGAGCCGTATATGATCAATCTTTCCGGTACCGCCGATGACTTGACCCAGACACGCAGGGTCCTGCAGGGGAATTTGATTTTGGCCCTGATCATCACCTTTATGCTGTTGGCCGCACTTTTCGAGAGTTTTTTGTACCCGCTTGTGATCATGTTCAGTGTTCCTTTAGCGGCCGCTGGCGGGTTCTTAGGTCTCGACCTCATGAACCGGTTCATCGGTTTTCAGCCCTTGGATGTGTTGACCATGTTGGGTTTTGTTATACTGATTGGGGTGGTGGTGAACAACGCGATCCTCATCGTGCATCAGACCCTCAACTTTATGAGGGCGAGTAACATGTCTCCCCGAGAGGCCATACGGCAATCTGTTCGCACGCGGATCAGGCCGATCTTCATGAGCGCTTTTACCTCTGTTATGGGGATGCTTCCCCTCATCCTCTTCCCGGGGGCCGGGTCTGAGCTTTATCGGGGCTTGGGGAGTGTGATCGTGGGGGGCCTGATTGTTTCCACTGTCTTCACCCTGCTTCTGGTGCCCTCGCTCTTTTCGTTAGTGATGGATGCCCGGATGGCCCTAAGTCGTAAGGTCAGAGGGGGTGGCGGCCCTACCCTTCAGGCGCGGCGTTCTCAACCGTGAGCAGCCATTCTCTCAGGGATTGGTTGAGGATCTTCTCTGCATGTTTCACATCGAGCCGATATTT